>NZ_JACJDS010000029.1:0-67320 GCF_014163635.1 Pseudoalteromonas sp. SR44-8 | reverse complement strand
TTAGTATTTTCCGTAGCCCGTAGCCCGTAGCCCGTAGCCCGTAGCCCGTAGCCAGCTATGGCGCTTTAATGCCCGGCGATTGGCAGGCTTTTACCGTAAAGCTGTAACCGTAAGGTTTGCTGTTATCTGGTGCAATTTCAACAATTTCGTAGTCGTTAATCTCAATCGCTTTACTGTCGTCAGATTTTTTGCAACGGGAGTATTGGTCTGCTTCGTAGGTGTAAGCAAACATAGCAATTAACCGTTTGCTGCGTTCAAAGTAACCTTTTGTGTTAAAGAATAATCGTACGGATTGAGTGGTTTCATCTTCTTCCGTCGGAGTTACTGGCAGTGTGGGAGGTGTTTGGGTAATATTTTCACTTGGTAGTTGCCCATGTATTTTTTGGCTGAGCTCTTCTACAACTTCAACTTCTTGTTGCTCTGTTAGTGCTCGACTTGAGAGCTGCTTGCTGCTGACGAAGTTGCTTACTATGTCATCAAAAACGGCACCGGTATCTTTGTCATCAACAAAAGACATTAGATTGATTATTACAATCGTTGATAAAAAAAACCGTATAGAAGCGGTAAGCAAAGGTGAATAGCTTTGGCTAATAAACTTTACCCGCTGTGAACCAAACGGTTTGATGATTAAGAGCGTAAAAATGTAGAACGGCAATATCAATTGTAATAATAGTAATGTTGATAGAGAGATGCCCAACGCCCAGGGTGGTAAATAAAGTAGCGTGGCAAAATTATGGGTGTAATTAAAATGTGTTGCTGAAACATGAGTTACATTATTTACAATGCCACTGGCATTGGCCAGTACAAAGTTGGCGATACTGGCATAGAAAATAAGTATAAGTGCTTTGCCAGCAAGTGAATGCCAGAGCTTATTGAACTTTGGCCAAAACTCAATAGTAAGCGCTACGATAGTGATACTGGCGCATAGCCAACCACTTTGAAAGATAATTAGGCAGATTAACGCCAATAAGTAGAGCTTTTGCGCGGTGTTAAGATTAAACCAAATAGCTTTACCTTGCTCATAAAAGCGCAGTTTATGAGGTTGCAAATTTTGCTGTTGTTGCCTCAGCTGTTTGTTTGCACGCCATCTGGCAATTTTTATGTATCTTAACACCGGCCAACCTTAGTACATAAAGCGAAAACCCTATTTTGATAATAGGGGTTTCAAATAGTGGCCAGTATGTGAACGCTCACATTCGGCCACTTCATCCGGCGTGCCTGCAATGAGGATCTCACCGCCGCCAGCACCACCTTCGGGACCTAGATCAATGATCCAATCGGCTGTTTTTATTACATCAAGATTATGCTCAATAACCACAATCGTATTACCGTGGTCACGCAGGCGATGCAGTACTACTAATAATTGTTCAATATCAGCAAAGTGCAAGCCTGTGGTTGGTTCATCTAAAATGTATAAGGTTTTACCTGTGTCACGTTTAGATAACTCGCGGGCGAGTTTAACCCGTTGCGCTTCACCACCAGAGAGCGTTGTCGCGGCTTGGCCTAAGCGAATATAAGACAGGCCCACATCCATTAAGGTTTTTAGTTTACGCGCAATGGCGGGTATTTTATCAAAATAGTCGTGTGCGTCTTCCACCGTCATTTCTAATACTTGATGGATGTTTTTGCCTTTATACTGCACTTCTAACGTTTCACGGTTATAACGTTGCCCTTTACAGACATCACATGGCACATATACATCAGGTAAAAAGTGCATTTCGACTTTGATCACGCCATCGCCTTGGCAAGCTTCACAGCGGCCACCTTTTACATTAAAGCTAAAGCGACCGACTTTGTAACCACGAGAGCGAGATTCTTGCGTGCCCACAAACAGTTCACGAATGCCAGTAAAAATACCGGTATATGTGGCTGGGTTTGAGCGTGGGGTACGGCCAATCGGGCTTTGGTCAATGTCGATAACTTTATCAAAATGCTCAAGGCCACTAATTGCTTTGTACGGTGCGGCTTCGGCGGTGGTTGCTCCGTTTAGTTCGGTATGAGCAAGTTTAAATAAGGTGTCGTTGATAAGTGTTGACTTACCAGAGCCTGATACGCCAGTAATACATGTCATTAAACCAAAAGGTATTTTTAAATCGACATTTTTTAAGTTATTACCGCTAGCGCCAAACAGCTCTAACCACTTATCGTTGATTTTATGACGCTCTTTGGGAACTTCAATTTTGCGTCGGCCAGATAAAAATTGCCCTGTTACTGACTCTTCGCTAGCTAAAATGTCATCGCGAGTACCTTGGGCAATGATATAACCGCCATGCACGCCAGCTCCAGGACCTATATCAATAATATGATCGGCGGCACGTATGGCATCTTCGTCATGCTCTACCACAATCACGGTATTACCTAAGTCGCGTAGATGGATTAGCGTTTGCAGTAAACGGTCATTATCGCGTTGATGCAAACCAATCGATGGTTCATCAAGTACATACATTACGCCTACTAAGCCTGCGCCAATTTGGCTGGCTAAGCGAATACGTTGAGCCTCACCGCCAGATAAAGTATCAGCACTGCGCTCTAAAGAGAGATAATTTAGCCCTACGTTGATCAAAAACGATAAACGGTCGCGAATTTCTTTTAAGATTTTCTCAGCTATCTGGCCTTTTTGGCCCGTTAAGCTTAGTTGCTCAAAAAAGCTCATCGCTTCACCAATACTCATACTGGTGATAGCGGGTAAGTTAGTCTGACCGATAAATACACTGCGCGCTTCTTGGCGAAGGCGCGACCCTTTACAACTTGGGCAAGCTTGGCTGGTTTGATATTTAGCCAGCTCTTCGCGCACGGAATTTGATTCTGTTTCACGATAGCGGCGGTTCATGTTATTTAACACGCCTTCAAACTCATGGTTACGAGTGATCAGATCGCCACGGTCGTTGCGGTAGTTAAAAGCAATTTTTGTATCGCCAGAACCGTCTAAAATGATTTTTTTAGCATCTTTAGATAGTTCCTGAAATGGCATTTCTAAATCAAATTTATAGTGCTCAGCAACGGCTTGTAGCATCTGGAAATAGTAAAAACTGCGTTTATCCCAGCCTTTTATGGCGCCGCCAGATAAACTAAGCTCTGGGTTTTGAATCACTCGATTTGGGTCGAAATACTGACGAACCCCTAAACCATCACAACTTTGGCATGCGCCTGCCGGATTATTAAATGAGAATAACCGAGGTTCAAGTTCGGTCATGGCGTAGCCACATGTTGGGCAAGCGAAGTTGGCGGAGAGCAGCAGCTCTTCGGCGTTTGCGTCATCCATCGATGCAATAGTTGCTACACCTGCTGACAGCTCTAACGCGGTTTCAAACGATTCGGCTAAACGCTGTTGTAAGCCATCTTTCACTTTAAAACGATCGACCACGACTTCAATAGTGTGTTTTTTATGTAGTTCTAAAGTCGGTGGATCAGAAAGGTCGCATACTTCCCCGTCAATACGGGCGCGAATATAACCTTGGCTGGCTAGTTGCTCTAACAACTTAACGTGCTCACCTTTGCGCTCTTTCACAACAGGGGCTAGCAACATCAGCTTGCTGCCCTCTGGGAACGCCAGCACAGTGTCGACCATTTGGCTAACAGTTTGTGCAGCGAGTGGCAAATCGTGAGTAGGGCAACGCGGTTCACCGACACGGGCAAACATTAAGCGCAGGTAATCATATATTTCGGTAATGGTGCCAACGGTGGAGCGGGGATTATGTGACGTTGATTTTTGTTCAATTGAAATTGCCGGCGACAACCCTTCAATATGATCAACATCAGGTTTTTCCATTAAAGATAAAAATTGTCTGGCATAGGCCGATAAAGATTCTACATACCGACGCTGCCCTTCTGCATATAAGGTATCAAATGCTAAAGACGATTTACCCGAACCAGATAGACCGGTGATAACAATTAATTTATCACGGGGAATGGTTAGGCTGATGTCTTTTAAATTGTGCGTGCGGGCGCCTCGGACTTCAATGTTTTCCATGCTATCTCGTTTCATTACCAAATTGATTTACTGAGTATCTCATAATACGTGCGAAGATTAATCCTTGATCAATGAAAAATCATCGCATTGGGACGATTATTTCTCTGTAAGCTTGTGGTAGAATCCCTGCTCAAATTTTAATAGACAGCAAGAACACGCGAATCATGACAGCTTCTTCACTCAATTCACGAGAAAAACGCGCCGCAGTTTCCTTAGCGAGTGTGTTTGCATTTCGTATGCTTGGCCTATTTATGTTGATGCCAGTATTGGCGATTTATGGGCAAGAATTATCAGGATTTTCACCGATATGGATTGGTTTTGCGATTGGCGCCTATGGTTTAACACAAGCTGTGTTACAAATTCCCATGGGGTGGTTATCGGATAAAATTGGCCGTAAAAAAGTCATTGTTGGCGGTTTAACTGTTTTTGCCATCGGTTCGGTGATTGCTGCCACGGCTGATTCAATGCAAATGGTCACGTTAGGGCGAGCATTACAAGGGATGGGCGCAATTGCCAGCTCGTTATTAGCTTTTGCTTCTGATTTGAGCCGCGATGAGCAACGACCAAAAGTGATGGCCGTGATTGGTATGAGCATAGGCATGAGCTTTGCTATTGCTATGTTACTTGGTCCAATGGTTGCCGCAGCGTGGGGTCTTGCTGGAGTGTTCTGGTTAACTGCTATTTTGGCTGTTGCGGGTATTTTTATTGTGTTGTTTTTGGTCCCCAAAGCGGTTAGTAAAGCCCCCAAAGGCGATACCTTAGCAAGCGTTAGCGATATTAAAAAACTCATTAAGCACCCGCAATTAGCGCGTTTAGATTTAGGGGTGATGCTATTACATTTGACCTTGACGACGATTTTTGTCGCCTTACCTGGGCAGTTAATTGCCAAAGGTTTAGCAGCACAAGCGCATTGGCAAGTATATATTCCCGTTTTATTACTGGCATTTTTATTAATGGCGCCAGTGATGATCATTGCGATCCGCAAAGAAAAAGAGAAACAGGCATTTGTTGGCTCTATCGCAGTGCTCGCTCTAAGTATGTTGGCAATGGCAATTGGTGTTGACTCAATCATCGGCATGGCGATGTGTATGCTGGCGTATTTTGTTGCCTTTAACTTTTTAGAAGCGACAATGCCGGCATTAGTATCGCGCTTAGCACCTGCTAGCCAAAAAGGCTCGGCGATGGGAGTGTTTTCGTCAGGACAATTTTTTGGTGCATTTTTAGGTGGTATTTTAGGCGGTTACGTTGCGCAATCAACAACGCCGCAAGCAGTGTTTGCCGCAGCCGCAGTTGTTGGGGTAATATGGCTTATCCTTGCGTGGAATATGCAAGTCCCGCCACGCAGTAAAATGATAAGCTTAATGACAGAATTAAGTAACGAGCAGCAAGCGCAAACCCTTGCTTCTCGTTTAGTTGCTTTACCAGGCGTAATTGAAGCAACAGTAGTCTGTGATGAAAATCGCAGTTATTTAAAGATTGATGATAAAGAATTTGACCTAGACCAAGCCCGCAAAGTGGCTGGTTTAATATAACGTTTATAGGAGAAAGGTCCATGGCACGCGGTGTGAACAAAGTAATCTTGGTTGGTAATTTAGGTCAAGATCCAGAAGTACGTTATATGCCTAACGGCAATGGTGTAGCGAATATTACTCTAGCTACGTCAGATAGCTATAAAGACAAAAACACCGGTCAAATGGTTGATAAAACAGAATGGCACCGTGTTGTGTTTTTTGGCAAGTTAGCTGAAATTGTTGGTGAATATTGCCGTAAAGGTTCACAAATTTACGTTGAAGGCAAACTTCAAACCCGTAAATGGACTGACCAACAAGGCCAAGAGAAATTCACCACTGAAATCGTAGTGGATGGTTTCACTGGTCAAATGCAAATGTTAGGTGCCCGTGGTGGCGACCAACAAAGTGGCGGTTACCAAGGTGGCCAACAGCAAAGCCACGGTGGTCAATCTCAAGGTGGTTACGGCCAACAGCAAAGCGCACCACAACAAGGTGGTGGGTATGCTCAGCAGCAAAGTGCACCACAGCAAAGCGGTGGGTATGCACCAGCGCCACAACAAGCGCCAGCAGCTCGTCAGCAACCAGCGGCAGCACCACAGCAAAGTAATCAATACCAAGGTGGCGGCTATGCTCCACAAGGTGGTGGACAAGCGCAAGGTGGTTTTGCACCTAAGCCACAAAGTGCTCCGCAAGGCGGCGCATCAAATCCAATGGAACCACCTATCGATTTTGATGACGATATCCCGTTCTAATTCAAGACAAAAATGAAAATGTTTAAAAATACCCTGAAAAGCCGCTTTTAAGCGGCTTTTTTGTTTTTATAGTGTGCTGTAGTCTGAATATTACAAAATAGTAAGAGCTGGTGAATAGAGGGAGCTGACCGCTATTTTTCTTTTATGTTGGAGTTTTTTTAGTTAACAGCTATCAAATGCTATGGAGTGAGAGTTATTTTTATTTAGAACGTGTACTGTCCTAGGTCTCTAAAAAAGCGTCAGTTTTGGCTTTGTTACTATATTTATAGCATTTAAAACCATCTTTAATCATGCTGTAGCCTTGTGTTTATAAGGATCTTGAACAACACTTTAGCTATTCATACAAATAGCGTAACAGCCATGGTGACTCAATTTAAAAATGCACAAGTACGGATGCTAAGTATTTATGTGATTGCTTTTATGCTTTTACTAACAGTATTTAATCTCTTGTTAGGGGAGATATTGCATCAAAAAGTACACATCACTGGGAGTCAATTAGCTAAGCAAGTCTATAGCCTCAAACTAAAGCCAATTGCAGATAAAGAGATCATTGCCGCACTTGCTCAAAGTCATGGTTTTATGCTTGAATCAGCCCATGAGTCGTTTCACTTTTCTGCTTTTATGACCCAAGATAGTGATATCTTTAAATATAAAACAGTTAGTTTAAAGCTTTATCATTTGCCTTTTTGGGTTGTAGAAAGTCCGCTATTTATTTTATTAAATCTAGTGATGATTGGCGCTGCTATTTGGAGTTATCGCTGGTGGCGTCTGCTATTTAAACAGCGCGATGGCGTAGATTCAATTGCATTATTAACTGGTAGTAAAGTATCAAGCAGCCAACAAGCGCCTAAAGATGTGGTTAAATTAGCACTAAATGATATTGCAATTAATAGTACAAAAGTACTTACAGCCAAGCGTAAATTAAGTTCCGCAGACGATGTTGCAATTACCGCAATGTACGGTATCCAAAATAATCATAACCACCTTTTTGCTTTACTTTATTGGACACGGCCATTTCCAGATAACGTTGATTTAGAAAGCCACTTTAAACTTATTGTAATCAAAGGTTTTAAAGAGTTATCTCGGGTATCAGTTAAGTTGTTATCTTCAGGAGGTCTGGCAATTACCTTGGAGAATATACCTCAACCTGATATCGATGCTTACACTAAGCGCTTGCATCAAATTATTTATCAGGCTTCTTTGCTTTATCGCGGTGATTTATCTCGCAAAGAAATTAAAATAGGCGTATGTAATTACCGCGATGGTGCCGATCAAACTGTGGTTTATCAGCTAACTAAATCAGCACTCGCATTAGCAAAACAAAGCCCATGGCAGCATACTCATCGGGTACCGTTTAACCATACGCGTTCAACGGTGCTGGCAAATAGCGATGAGAACTTAGCTGATTACATTGGCAAAAAGAAATTTATGTTGTTTTTTCAGCCGTTATTTGAGTTCGCCAGTGGTGATATTTTACAGCATGAAGCTTTGATCCGGGTTCGTCATAAGTCTTTAGGGATGCTTTCTGCTAAGCAATTTATTCCTCAACTAAAAAATGATTCAGCGATTGTTTTATTGGATAAAACAGTATTGGATCAAGTTGTTAAGTTATTAGAAAGTGAAACAAGTGCGTTAACCGTTAGTATTAACTTACACGCATTTAATTGGTTTTCTGATGATTATTGGCGCTGGTTTGGACAGAGAATGAAAAATGTAAAAGGCGCTGATAAACTACAGTTTGAGATATCGGAGGTGGATTTTTATCAACATCAACAGCGATTGAATTTTGCTTTTAGTACAATTAAATCAGTGGGGAGCTCAGTATCAATTGATAATGTTTCATCGCACGATAAAATCGCTTTATTAGCGCCTTACAAAGGGATCAAAGGACTCAAGCTTAGCTATGATTTAATCCACGACATTGATAAAAATGTAACGCAGCAAAAAGTGGTGCGCCAAATTGTAGCCAGTGCAGAGCGAGTGAACTTACCCGTATACGGTGTTGGTGTTGAGACGCAGCAAGAGCTCAATATGCTTAAAAAACAGGGCGTCATTGGCGCGCAAGGATTTTATTTTACGGAGCCTTTGCAAGAGTTTACTAATGTAATGGTTAATTAATCTATTAACTGGCGGTAACGCAGTCCATCTAAGCCTTGCAGACCGCCGGTATGAATCGCAACGATCCTGCTACCTGCTGGAAAGTAGCCTTGTGCGATTAATTGCCATAATGCATACATCATTTTTCCTGAATAAATAGGCTCAAGTGGTAATTTATGTTGGGTTTGCATCATTTGGCAAAACTGCCAAAGTTTAGGGCTAAATTTACCATAGCCACCATCATGAAACGCGGTGAGTAATTGCCAGT
The DNA here is from genome assembly GCF_014163635.1 of Pseudoalteromonas sp. SR44-8. Lineage (NCBI taxonomy): Bacteria > Pseudomonadati > Pseudomonadota > Gammaproteobacteria > Alteromonadales > Pseudoalteromonadaceae > Pseudoalteromonas > Pseudoalteromonas sp. SR44-8. The sequence continues at coordinate 58,722 of NZ_JACJDS010000029.1, read as the reverse complement.
TTTGCTGCTGCGTAGCAATTGCACTAAGAGATTTGATTTCATCCACTAGATAATCTGCTTGCTTTAATACCGCAACCCCTAAAACCTGAGTGGTCTTATCGCAGCCTTCAATCAGTCCTGCTAATGTGCCGCCACTACCGGTTGGGCATAAAACATAATCAGTGTGAGGTAATGATTGAGCGAGTTCTCTACAACCTAGCAAGGCGGCTTTATTAGTGCCACCTTCCGGTAATATATATGCATTGGGGAAATATGCTTGTAACTGAGCTAGGTAATCTGGAGTATTTCGCTCTCGGTATTCTATACGTGTTACAGGGTGAAGCTGCATACCGCATTGCTTAGCAAACTGTAAGGTGGGGTTGTGTCGATCAAGTTCAGGGCCGCGAATAATGCCGTGGGTTTTTAAGTTGAATTGCTTTCCTGCAGCAGCACAGGCATGAATATGATTTGAAAAAGCACCGCCAAAAGTAACTAATTCTGTTTTACCCTCTGTTTTCATTGCAGTTAAGTTATATTTTAATTTTCGCCATTTATTGCCGCTTATTAACGGATGCAGAAGATCGTCACGTTTTATCAATAAAGATATTCTTTGTTCACTCAGCATCGAACAAGTGATTTTTTGCAGCGGAGACTCAGGGATTAAATTCACAGTTGCAACTTAAAATAAATGGGCCATAAGTTTAACAAATTAGCCATGAACAAGAAAAGGGGCTATTTTCATACTATGTGATGGTAATTTACTGGCATGAAGTACGGTAATAGTTGTAAACTCAGATAATTTTTGAACAAAGCTTGTGTTTTGCCTTGCAAGTACATAGCATAAGAGTTTAATTATAAAAAATAAATAATGACCAAATAATTGCCGCTTTTTGGGAATGGAATATATGCGAATTGCTCCTTTATCTCTGTTAATTTCAGCTAGCTTGTTTGCATCGAGTGCATTTGCACAAGATACAGCCACAGTTACTGGAATTGAATCTGAGATCAGTATTAAACAAGCTGAATACGATAACGCTACACAGATACTTGAAAAACATTTAAAAGAAGAAAGTCAGTTACAAAGTCAACTTGATTTATTACGCACTCGTTCGACTGAGCTGGACAAAGAAAAAAATCAAGCACTTGATGCCATGAATGAAATGTATCGTCGTTTAATTGATGATCCCACTATTGATATAAGTGCTGCACAGGCGCGATATCAGCAAGCTGTGGTTGATCATAAGCAAAATAAAGACGATATCGCGATGCAGTTGGCGGCAATTGCATCCCACCGCAAAGACATTGAACAAATTCGCGTAGCAAAACATACTCAGTTAAATACACTCGAAAGCTTAAAAGAACAATTAACAACAGCCCGAGTTGAGCGCTTACGCAATGAGTTTACCCGCGAAGGGACGCTAGAAGTTAATCACACTATCAACTGTAAACGAACAGAAACATTGGCAGCCTGTGAGCAACGAGGCCAGCAAATGGGCTTACAAAAAGCAACCAAGCGTTTTGTAGACCAAATTTTTGCTAACTTAACTGAAGAGCGCCTAGTTGAACCCAAACGTAATATGGCTGGTGCACAAGTACAGGTTTTAAGTAGCCATGTAGTTAATAGTGCTTTTAGCGGTCAAGGCAATTATAACGTTAACTTAAGCGTCACTATGCGCGGTGATGTGAATAGCAGCCGCTTATGTAATTTATTGAGTGTTGATAATCGCTATTGTTCAGAGTACGGCACGCCGCTAACGGCAACCTATCAAACTCGGTATGACACTACTTTTACTGATAGTCAGTTAACATTCAGTGATGGTCAGGATAATGCCAACGTTTCGGTGTCACGCTTGAGTGAACAACCAATACGTGATTATTCAGTCAAACCAATGCCAACGGTTAATACACAAGTCGTTGATAGTAATAAAATGATTGAATTTACACTGCGTTCAAACGTATACGACGACGAAGTGTTTATTGATGGCGTAAGTTTTGGTTCAACACGTTTAGCAACGACTTTACCAAGTGGTATTCATGATGTTGAAGTTCGCAAGCAGGGTTATAAACCTTATCGCGTGCGTGTTGATTTACGAAAGCCGCAGACGATTCATGCTAAGTTGGTAAAAAAGCCTGAGTCGATTGCTGCACCGACATACACCAGCGAGCAACGTAATACGACATCAGTAACTAGTGCAGCTATAGGCAATGCTGCCGCTGACGTGGTAGTTATTCCCGCAGGTAAGTTTGAAATGGGTGATATCAATGGCAATGGACTTGCAAATGAGCGTCCAGTTGTTGAAAAAACCATTGCAAACTCATTTGCGATGCAAAATAAAGAAGTGACAGTCGGTGCTTATCAAAAGTTCGTCAGCAACACTAATTATAAAACTGAAGCTGAGCGTAATCGTGGCTGTGCTTATTATTTAAATGGCGAACCGGTCTGGGAAGCAAATTTAAATTGGCGTAATCCAGGTTTTGAGCAAGGCAGTGATTTTCCAGCCGTGTGTTTAACCTACAACGATGCGAAAGCATACGCTGATTGGTTGTCTGGTCAAACAGGTCAACAATATCGTTTACCTAATGAGGTTGAGTGGGAGTATGCAGCACGCGCTGGTACTAAAACTGAATACCCGTGGGGGAATGAGATAGGTAAAAATTTAGCCAATTGTGGTTGGTGTGGTAGTGAGTGGTCAAATAAAAGTGCATCGCCAACAGGCTCGTTTGCACCTAATGCGTTTGGTCTCTACGACACAGTAGGAAATGTATGGGAATGGACTCATAAGTCAGCTGAACAAGCGGATGTTACTGTCCGTGGTGGTGCGTGGAATTTCGCGCCTAGCTTAGCTCGTGCTTCAACTCGTTTGATTTTAGCGCCAGATTTTCGTGCAAACTATATTGGTTTTCGTCTAGTACGCGAACGATAAAATTAATTTAAAAAGGAAGCATAGCTTCCTTTTTTACCCAATTAACAAAGGTAGCTGCACTTTTATTGCCGAACTGATTCAGCATGGTAAAGTTGCATAAGCTAATATAAGAATATTTTTCAAAGGTCATCCAGCCTCATGTTTAAAAAGCTCCGTGGTATTTTTTCAAACGATCTATCGATCGACTTGGGTACAGCCAACACCCTTATTTATGTTAAAGACGAAGGCATTGTCCTTAATGAACCATCAGTAGTTGCGATCCGTCAAGAACGCGCTGGTGGACCTAAAAGTGTAGCCTCAGTAGGGACTGAAGCAAAGCAAATGCTTGGTCGAACGCCTGGTAATATCAAAGCCATTCGGCCAATGAAAGACGGTGTAATTGCTGATTTTTATGTAACTGAAAAAATGTTACAACACTTTATTAAACAAGTGCATAACAATAACTTTTTACGTCCAAGTCCGCGTGTGCTTATTTGCGTACCGTGCGGTGCTACGCAAGTAGAAAAACGCGCAATTCGTGAATCGGCTATGGGTGCAGGTGCGCGTGAAGTTTATTTAATTGAAGAGCCAATGGCTGCGGCAATCGGTGCCGGTTTACCGGTATCAGAAGCAACAGGTTCAATGGTTGTAGATATCGGTGGTGGTACCACTGAAGTTGCAATTATTTCACTAAACGGCGTGGTGTACTCATCATCTGTACGTATTGGTGGGGATAAGTTTGATGAAGCAATTATCAACTATGTACGTCGTAATTTTGGTAGTTTAATTGGTGAAGCAACGGCTGAAAACATTAAACATCAAATTGGTTCTGCGTTTAAAACAGATGAGCCAATTGAGATTGAAGTACGTGGCCGTAACCTTGCCGAAGGTGTTCCGCGTTCATTTACGCTTAATTCACATGAAATATTAGAAGCCTTGCAAGAGCCATTAATGGGGATTGTCAGTGCGGTAATGGTTGCCCTTGAGCAATCGCCACCAGAGCTGGCGTCAGATATATCAGCCAAAGGCATGGTATTAACAGGTGGTGGTGCATTACTTAAAGATTTAGACCGTTTATTAATGGAAGAGACCGGCATTCCTGTTGTGGTTGCTGATGATCCATTAACGTGCGTTGCGCGTGGCGGCGGTAAGGCACTTGAGATGATTGATATGCATGGTGGTGATGTATTTAGTTACGACTAATGAAGTTAATGTTCGGGCGTGCCATTTCTTTGCAGCTGCGACTTTTTGTCGCAGTGCTTTTGAGTATCGTGTTGATCGTAGGCGATCGTTATACGCAAGGTGGCACCACAGTACGCACTAGTTTAAACACCTTAGTTAGTCCGTTATTGTATTTAGCCAATTTACCTTATGAAGTATTTAGCCTCGGGGCTAAAAGCTTACACACGCGCGATCAATTATTAACTGAAAACGAAGCCCTCAAGAAAAAACAATTACTGCAAAGCGAACAGCTTCAGCAATATCAATTCTTAAACAAAGAAAATCAAAAGCTACGCGCGTTACTTGGTTCTTCTGCTAAGCAGTCAAATCGTAAAATTATTGCTCAAGTTCTCTCTGTTCATTCAAATCCTTATAGCCATCAAGTGGTGATCAATCGTGGCACGATAGATGGCATCAGTGAAGGCCAAGCGGTGATTGATGAAATGGGGGTCGTCGGACAACTTACCAAAGTAGGCTCAACGACGTCTCGGGTGTTACTGATGACCGACACAACCCATGCCACACCAGTACGTATTTTACGTAATGATGTGCGTACCGTGGTTGAAGGGATTGGTAAAATTAATTTAGTTAAACTCTCCCATGTACCCCATAGTTTAGATGTACGAATTGGCGATGTGCTAGTGACATCAGGACTTGGAGGCACTTTTCCTGAGGGCTACCCGGTTGCTGTGGTAACTGAAATTAATCGCGATGAGGGCCGCCCGTTTGCTCAAGTATACGCCGAGCCGATAGCTCAGTTAGATCGTATTCGCTTATTAGTGATCTTATGGCGTAATCAGCAGGAAACTATCAGCAATGAATAGTCGTTACTTCTTATTGATCACCGTGAGTATTTTCTTTGCGTTGATCATGGCTTTGATGCCATTGCCTTTTTCGTTTGAACCCTTTCGCCCTGACTGGGTGTTATTAGTATTAATGTACTGGTCTTTAGCTGTTCCACATCGATTAAATATTGGTACGGCTTGGGTAGTTGGCTTGCTGATTGATTTAGCCACAGGGTCACCGCTGGGAATTAATTCACTCACTTACTCAATTTGTATTTTTGTAACCGCAAGTAACTTTCAAAAAATTCGTAATTTTTCAATTTGGCAGCAAGCGATACTTGTGGGCTTATTTTTAACCCTATATCACTTAATGCAATTTTGGCTTAATCACTTTTTAATGGACGTTTATTTCAACCCGCAGTATTTATGGCCGGTCGTGACTGGCATGTTAAGTTGGCCTTGGATTTTCTTATTGCTACGTAAATATCGCCGTCATTTCAGGATCAGGTAATGCAAACTGCCATTTATTTAGCGTCAGCTTCTCCTCGGCGCAAAGAATTACTAACTCAACTTGGTATCGAATTTTCACAATTTAGTGTTGATGCTGATGAAAGCCAGCTAGCAGACGAAACTCCCCTTGAACTTGTTGAGCGTTTAGCGCGTCTAAAAGCTCAAACCGGTGTTGCTATGGGGTATACAGATCGCCCCGTACTCGGCAGTGATACCGTAGTGGTCATAGATAATCAGTCACTAGGTAAACCCCGTGATAAAACTGACTTTATGGCAACCCTAAAACGTTTATCTGGGCGCAGTCATCAAGTGTTAACGGCAATTGCATTTGCTACTGAACACAAGGTCATGAGTTGTGTAGTAACCACGCAAGTGAGTTTTAAAACACTCTCAGAACAAGAATTAGCAGCATATTGGCAAACTGGTGAACCACAAGACAAAGCCGGTGGCTATGGTATACAAGGACTCGGTGGGCGCTTTGTTACTAATATTTCCGGTAGCTATTTTGCGGTAGTAGGCTTACCTTTATATGAATGCGAAAAATTATTAAGCGAATTCCTAAGTAGGTAACATGAGTATAGAATTACTGATCAACGTCACCCCGAGTGAAAGCCGTGTTGCCCTGATTGAAAACGGTGTATTACAAGAAATTCAACTAGAGCGTATTGGCAATTTAGGTATCGTCGGTAATATTTATTTAGGTAAAATAAGCCGAGTGTTACCGGGTATGCAAGCTGCGTTTGTTGATATTGGTTTAGATAAAGCGGCTTTTTTACACGCGTCTGATATTGTAAATAGCGCCTCTATTGTTGAAGGTGTTGACGAGCAACCAATCAAAAAAGTACAAGATATTCGCGAGTTAGTGCGGCAAGGTCAATACATTATGGTGCAAGTGGTAAAAGATCCACTGGGTACTAAAGGCGCACGTTTAACAACTGACATCACCATCCCTTCTCGTTATTTAGTGTTTATGCCAGATGCCACCCATGTTGGTGTGAGTCAGCGTATAGAAACCGAAGAAGAACGCGCGCGATTGAAAAGCATTGTAGGTGAGTATGGCGATGAAGACGGCAGCTTTATAGTTCGTACTGCAGCTGAAGGTGCCAGCGAAGCTGAGTTGCGTCACGATGCCGAGTTTTTAAAAAAGCTATGGAAAAAAATCGTCACTAAACGTAAGAAAACCAGCAAAGAAAGTATTTTGCATGAAGATTTAACCTTAGCATTTCGAACTCTACGAGATTACGTAGGGGAAGACATGGAGCGTATTCGGGTTGACTCAAAGCTAACCTATGAAGAGCTAAAAACCTTTACCGCAGAGTTTGTACCAATCCTTTCCGATGCTTTAGAGTATTACCCAGGCGAGCGACCAATTTTTGATTTGTTTGATGTTGAAAGTGAAATACAAAAAGCCTTACATCGTAAAGTGACGTTAAAGTCAGGTGGCTATTTAATTATTGACCAAACCGAAGCGATGACCACGGTCGATGTTAATACCGGTGCCTTTGTTGGCCATCGAAATCTCGAAGAAACTATTTTTAACACCAACGTAGAAGCTACTTCTGCGATTGCCCGTCAGCTTAGGTTGCGTAACTTGGGCGGTATTATCATTATCGACTTTATTGACATGGTTAGCGAAGAGCATAAGCGCAGGGTATTGCATTCACTTGAGTCTGCACTGGGTAAAGATCGCGTTAAATCAAATATTAATGGTTTATCGGCATTAGGCTTAGTGGAAATGACCCGCAAACGTACTCGAGAAAGTCTTGAACATATTTTATGTGATGTATGTCCGGCCTGCTCTGGGCGCGGTTCACAAAAAACCGTTGAAACAGTATGCTATGAAATACTGCGTGAAATTGTCCGAGTAAACCGTGCTTACGCGGCTGATAAATTTATGGTTTATGCAGCTCCCGCGGTAAGTGAGGCATTACTTAACGACGAGTATCATAATCTTGCAGAACTAGAGTTATTTATTGGTAAGCAAGTGAGCATTCAAACCGAAAGCCTCTACAGTCAAGAGCAGTTTGATGTGGTTATGATGTAATGAAAGCAAAGACGGTCTGTTTTTTTTGTATCCGTAAGTTATGGCAAGTGTTCGCCATAACGCTGGTACTGCTTGCCGTTGTTGTTTCGGTTTTAAAATATACCCTGCCGTATGCCAATGACTATAAAGGTGACCTTGAAAGTTACCTATATGATAAGTTTGCGGTTAATTTATCAATTGGGGCTATTTCTGCCAGCTGGCATGGCCAAGGTCCTTCTATTGTCTTGGAAGATATCACCTTTGAAGATAATAAAAGCTCACCCATCGCACTGACTATCGCTAAAGCTAGCCTTGAATTAAACGTCTGGGAAACCATCAAAACACGACAGTTAAAATCTAACTACTTTGTGATCAACGGTTTCCATGCTGATGTTGATATGCCGACTATGTTGCAGTCAAACAGCAGTGAGGTATCGTTTGAACAAAAAGAGCTGATTGAAGGCTTATTCTTAGGTAAAACCGGTCATTTTGCGGTTGAAAATAGTAGTCTTAATTTTATCTTGGCAGATGGTAAAGAGCGTCGGGTGATGCTTGAAGACATCGTTTGGCAAAATCAATACGAACAACACTTAGCTAGTGGTACTTTAGCATTGCCCGGGATTTCAGTGGGTACATTTGATGCTCGCTTGGCATTAACCGGATCGACGCTAGAAACCATGCTGGGTGATATTTATGTGCAAGCAAATAATGTTGATGTGTCGAAATGGCTGGCTCAGTATATTAATGCTAGTAAAGAGCAGCTCAATTCTGACATTAACTTAGAATCATGGTTGAGTATTGAAAAAGGCCTGATCAAAGATGTCACAGTTAAATGGTTGCCAAGCTTTATTAATTGGCAGCAAGATACAAAAAGTCATCAATTTAGTTTAAGTGAAGGGGGTTTTAGCCTTTACCCTTGGCAGCAAGGTTGGCGGTTAAAAAGTTCAGGGGTGCGGCTCTCAAACGATCAACAGCATTGGCCTGACTTTCAATTTGAAGCACAGCTGGATAACAAGCAACAACAAATTTGGTTGCAAGAACTCGATTTTGATTTGGTTACAAGGTTAGCCCAGTTAAGTGATTTTGCTGAATTAGAGCCGCTGTTAAGTCGTCAACCCAGTGGTCAAGTTAAGCGCGCTTATGTGCAATTTACATCAACACAGCAATGGCAATTATGGTTTGAAGCCCAGCAATTGGGCTGGCTTGCAGAGCAAGGTGTGCCCGGTGTGCAGGGCTTACTTGTCGATGGTTTGTTAAATCAAGATCGTGGTCGTATTAATCTGTTTGGCGAAAATAGCGAGTTACTTACCGCTGATACTTTTAGCCAGCCAATCAAATATAACCAACTGAATATGCAAATTGATTTAGCCAATAGTGAGCAAGGTTGGCAGATCAGCAGTGATAATATGTGGCTTGATAATGATGAGGTCACTGTTGCAGCCGAAATGAAGCTTAGCTTAGACGAACAGCCTCGGCTTGATTTATATGCAGAAGCATTTGCACCAGATGCCAGTGTTGCCAGTCATTATTTCCCACGCCCTGTGATGACTAAAAATTTAGTTGATTACTTAACTGGGGCTATTAAAGGTGGTGAACTTACGCAAACACAAGTGCTGTTTTCTGGGCCGTTAACGGGCTTTCCGTTTGCCGATAATTCAGGACAGTTTGAAGTATTAGCGCAGGTAGATAACGCCAATTATCAATTTTCCCCTGATTGGCCTGCAGTAACTCAAGCGAGTGCAAAATTACATTTTGAAAATCAGCGTATGGATATTTACTCTGAGCATGGGCGGCTTGTTAACTTAGCGATCGATGATGCCGTGCATGTCAGTATTGCAGATCTAATGAACGCAGATTTACTGAGCGTAAAAATTAATAAACGTGCTGAGATGGAAACATTACTGCCGTTTTTTAAAGCAACGCCAATTGCTGAGCCACTAGCAAATGTATTTGAGGTGATCCAAGGTAACGGCGCTGCCAGCGCTGATATTGAGCTACTTGTTGATTTAAATGAGTTAGATGTAACAGCTAAAGGCATGGTTAATTTAAAAGATCTGCCAGTGTATTTAGCACAACCTGGGCTTCAGCTTGAAGGTGTTACAGGTCAGCTCTATTTTAATGATGATCAGATCACTTTAGAAAATGCTAACGCAAGTTGGTTAGGAATGCCGCTGAAAGTTAACTTTAATGGTAAAAATATTGGCCCAAACTATCGTGCTGACGTTGATATAAAAGTACAGTTAAATGCTGATACGTTAATTTCTCATGGTCAAGACTTACTAAAAGGTTACTTGCATGGTGAAAGTGAAGTGGCTATTAATCTTGCTCTAAACTTTTTAACGGACGGCTTTGATTATCGCGCTAATGTCAGCTCACAACTCGAAGGGCTCAGTAGTGAGCTGCCCGCACCATACACTAAAAGTGCCGATCAAGTATGGCCGCTAACGGCTGTTATTCAAGGTGATAATATTTCTAATTTGATCACCGCTAATATTAATAACAACTTATATTTTAATGGCATCTTAGCGAATAACGTTGGCAAACTAACCAATGCACAGTTTATTTTAGGCGAGCATGATCTGGGTTTAAACCAGCAAGACTTAAGTGTTGCAATTGATTTAGAGCAAACAGATCTATTACCTTGGCTTGGCTTGATCCAGCAGATCATCACCATCAGTCAAATAGAATCAGCTGAGCAGAGCGTACTACCGCCATTAAAAGAAGTGGTGGGTAACATTCAGCAATTAACCATTGGTGATATTGCATTTAATGATTTTGAAATGCGTTTAGCGCCGACCCCAAGTGACATGAGCTTACGGCTAAACGCCAAAGAATTACGCTCGCAAGTACTTATTCCGTTAGATAAATCAAGTCGGCCGATTCATATTGCCAGTGATTATTTACGTGTTAACTTTACCCCAACAACAGACGAATTACCGCCATCTGAAACACCTCAAGATTACACTTGGTTGAGTGACATACCGGCCATTGAATTTGAGTGTGCTGATTGTAAAGTGGCAAGCTATCAATTAGATAAAGTCAGCGCATCGCTTTATGGCGATGGTCATAAGCTCACCATATCTGAGCTGGTGGTTGATAAAGGCGAGCATGTGTTACGTGCTAAAGGGCATTGGCAAGATGGCATAAGTCAATTTAGCGGTAATATGCAAAGTGATGACATCGGTGAACTATTTGATGAATTTGATATAACCACCACAGTTAAAGATTCACCCGCAGATATTAAATTTACGCTTGCGTGGCAAGATGCGCCTTATTTATTTGATATTGCCAGCCTCAACGGTAATTTAGATTGGCGTTTAGGCGAAGGGCATTTAGCTGAGGTAAGCGATGGCGGCGCACGGGTATTTTCGTTGCTGAGCCTGGATTCATTAGTGCGTAAGTTAAAACTCGATTTTAGAGATGTATTTTCGAAAGGTTTTTTTTATAACAGTCTGCAAGGTACCATGCAGGTAGATAAAGGCATCGCTTACACGCAAGATACGAAAATGGATGGAGTACCTGCCGATCTGACGGTTAAAGGCCATACTAACCTCAATACCATGGAAATTGATTACGATTTAGCGGTTGCACCACAAGTGACCTCAAGTATTCCGGTGATTGTCGCGTGGATGGTCAATCCTGTAACTGGGCTTGCAGCATTGGCGATAGATAAAGTACTCCACTCTGCGCGCGTTATTTCTGAGATTAATTTTAAAGTGACTGGCAGCATGACTGATCCTGTAGTGAAAGAAGTAGATCGTAAAAGTCGTGAAGTGACTCTTCCGCAAGCTGCACAAAACCAACCTCAAGCCGCCGCCTCCAGTGAGTTAATACTCAAAGATGCCGCTGTTACAGTCACCCAATAAGGCCTTAAACGATGCAAGCTATGATAGTCGCTCTACAAATGTGCTCCGGGCTGTGTGCTGATGGCAACATGAATCAACTTAGACAACAGTTAACTACGCTTCCTGCAATACGCCCGTTACTGGTGTGTTTACCTGAAAGCTTCTTGGTGTTTGCTAATAGCGGCCATGAAACACTTGTTGTAGCAAAGCAAAGTGATGTTTATCAACAACAATTAAGTGAGTTATGTCGCCAACATGATATTTGGCTAGCAGCAGGTACTGTGCCTATTGCCACAGAGCATGACAAATACTTTGCAGCGTCTTTGCTGTTTAATGAGCAAGGTGAAGTGCTGGCCCAGTACAATAAAATGCATTTATTTGACGTTGATGTTGCTGATGGGACTGGTGCGTATCGCGAGTCTAACTTCACCGAAGCGGGCAGTGACATTGTGGTGGTCGATTCACCGTTTGGTAAAATAGGTCTTACAGTATGTTATGATCTACGCTTTAGTGGCTTATTTAGTGCTTTGCAACGAGCCGGGGCAGAGGTTATTTTAGTGCCTAGCGCATTTACTACCATAACAGGTGCAGCTCATTGGCAACCGTTATTAACGGCCAGAGCGATAGAGACGCAAAGTTATGTGATTGCTGCTGCGCAAGTAGGGCAACACGAAAATGGTCGCGCGACATACGGCCACAGTATTATTATTTCTCCTTGGGGCGACGTCCTCAGCGAGCTTGCAAATGGCATTGGGTTTATTGGTTGTCAGCCAGATCTAAACCGCTTACACGCCATTCGTCGAGATATGCCAGTGCAATCTCACCAACGATTTAGAGAGCATTTATTATGAACACGGTTGAACAGCATTTATTACACGACAGCCAGCTAAATCGAGAAGAACTCGAAAAAACGCTTGGTTTTATTCATCAGCATAAAGTTGATTACGCGGATCTTTACTTTCAATCTAGCCACCATGAATCATGGGTGCTTGAAGATGGCTTAGTAAAAGAAGGATCGTACAACGTTGAACGCGGCGTCGGCGTACGCGCAGTTAGTGGCGAAAAAACCGGTTTTTCGTACTCTGATGCAATTAATTTAGAAGCACTTAACAAAGCCGCAACCGCTGCGCGCAGTATTGCCGAAGCAGGTGAAAGTAAAGCCATTCAGGTATTTAGTGATGTAGCAGCAAAACAGCAGTTTGCACCACTGCAGCCGATTCAAAGCATGAGTGATACCCACAAAGTAAATTTATTACGTGAGCTTGAAAATTATATTCGTGAGCTTGCTCCTGACGCAGAGCAAGTTATTAGTTCTATGTCTGCGGTGTATGAAGAAGTATTGATTGCGGCCAGCGATGGTACATTTGCCACCGATATCCGCCCATTGATCCGTTTAAATTGCTCGGTATTACTTGAAAAAGACGGCCGCCGTGAACGCGGTGGCGCAGGTGGTGGCGCACGTTTAGATTATGGTTACTTTAAAGAACTGGTGGATGGTAAACCCCGTTGGATGGAATACGCAGAAGAAGCCGTACGCCAAGCAAAAGTAAACCTTGAAGCTATTGACGCTCCAGCGGGCACGATGGAAGTGGTACTTGGCGCAGGTTGGCCAGGAGTCTTACTGCATGAAGCCGTAGGTCATGGCCTAGAAGGCGACTTTAACCGTAAAGGAGCCTCGGCATTTAGCGGTAAAGTGGGCCAAAAAGTCGCATCAGAGCTGTGTACTGTAGTTGATGACGGCACCATTGCCGATCGCCGTGGTTCACTTAATGTGGATGACGAAGGTACGCCTGCAGCGTACAACGTACTTATCGAAAACGGTATTTTAAAAGGCTACATGCAAGATAAAATGAATGCGCGTTTGATGGGTGTTAACCCAACTGGTAATGCGCGCCGTGAGTCATACGCGCATTTACCTATGCCACGTATGACCAATACTTATATGTTAGGCGGCGAGCACAGCCAAGCCGATATTATTAGTACAGTTAAAAAAGGTATCTTCGCCCCAAACTTTGGTGGCGGCCAAGTAGATATCACTTCAGGCAAGTTTGTATTTAGTGCCTCAGAAGCCTACTTAATTGAAAACGGCAAAATTACTCGGCCAATCAAAGGCGCCACATTAATTGGTAACGGCCCTGAAGTTATGCAGCAAATATCTATGGTTGGTAACGATCTTGCGCTGGATAAAGGTGTGGGTGTGTGCGGTAAAGACGGTCAAAGCGTCCCTGTTGGCGTTGGCCAGCCAAGCTTGAAAATAGATAACTTAACAGTGGGTGGCACCGCTTAATTTTTGTAACTGCTATTGAGCTGTAAAGAAAAAAGCTTAGCCCCTGATGGAGCTAAGCTTTTTCTTTATTGATTGATAACTAAGTGCTTAAACTTAGTTTTTTAACTCACTTTTTGCAGCTTCGTTATACCAAAGCTCCATAAAAAAAGCGGTTAGCTTATGCTCTATTTCTAGCGCCTTGTCAGTTGGGCAAAATAGCGTAAAGCTGGCTTTAAACTCGCCCAACTCTGTGGTACTAAAGTGTATTTCAGGCTCAGGGCCAGAAATTTTTGCATCTAATTTTCTTTCGATAATCGAATTATAACGACCAGCCACATCTTGAAACTCTTCACAATATTGCTTCGCTTTCGTGGTTAGAGTTTCGTAAATTGGATACGGATTAAAACTTTCTTTACGCACAATACTAAAGTGATGAGTGGTAAAACGTTTTACAAAGTTTAAGTTTTTAATCGGGTTAGTGATCAGTTTATTATTCGGAATATAAATAGTTTTGCGAGAAAACTGATAGGTGTGCATGTCAATTTCATGCATGGTGGTTTTGATCCAATCAGTTTCTGCTATTTCACCATAATATTCACCAACCTGAACCCAGTCGCCAACCCGAAACGGACGGGTAGTGACTAAATAGAAAAAGCCAATTATACATTGAATAAACTCTCTGGTCGCAAATACAATAGCCACTGCAAATGCCGCGATCGACAGCGCAAAGTTCTGGATTTCAGTAGACCATACAAATAGCAGTAATAGCACCGTTGCTAGGTTAATAGAGTGCTTAATATTGTGCGAAATATAGCGAATATCTTTTTCTTTTTTTTCTGCTTTATGGCGCGCAAATCTGTCAACCAGCGCCTTAAGAGTAAACGCAATAGTGATCATTGCTAGTGAAATAAGTACCGGATGGAGCAGTAAATCTTTGTTCATAAATTCCTAATTGATGGAGCGTTAATAAGAAATAACACGCGACCATACTAACTAAATTTTGCAGATTTAACCACGGTAGAACAGTAATAAAGGGGCTAGGGCGATCAATTGAGAAGGGATACAGCGATAAAAAAAACCTTGCAGCGTTAACTGCAAGGTTTTATCTTTTTAGCCTTTAGCCTTTAGCTAGCGCATAGTAACAAACTCTTCTGAGCCAGTTGGGTGCAGCGCAACAACGGCATCAAAATCTGCTTTGGTTGCGCCCATTTTCATAGCTACTGCAAAGCCTTGGATCATTTCATCAACCGCAAAACCTAAGCCGTGTAAGCCTACAACTTTCTCGTCAGGGCCTGCGCAAACTAGCATCATGTTACATGCTTGGCGGTGCTGAGTAACCGCAGTGTACATAGCAGCAAAGCTTGATTTATACACTTTTACGTTCTCGTTGCCGTACTGCGAAATTGCTTCTTGCTCAGTTAAACCAATGGTACCAATTGGCGGGTGGCTAAATACCACGGTAGGAACTAAGCTGTAATCCATTTTTAAATCATCTGGCAGGTCTTTATTGAACAAACGCTCTGATAAAGTACGGCCTGCTTTTACTGCAACAGGGGTAAGCTCTATACCGCCTTCGATGATATCACCCACAGCATAAACATTTTTAGCCGTGGTATTTTGGTACTCGTCTACCTTAACGTAACCGCCTTCGTTTACTTCAACACCCGCTGCGACTAGGTTAATCTTATCAGTCGTCGGTGTACGGCCAATGGCCCAAATGACTTGATCAACATTTTGACTGTAGCCATTTTCAAAGTGGATAGTTAAGCTGCCATCGCTTTCTTTAACTACTTCTTTTGGTGAGCATTCGGTATGCAGCGTCGGGCCTTCTTTGGCCATAATATCAACAAGGGTGTCGATGATGTATGGGTCAAAGGTGCGCAGTGGTTTATTTTTACGAACAAATAAATGGGTTTCTGTACCTAGGCTATGTAGTACACCGGCAATCTCTACCGCGATATAACCGGCACCAACAACGGCAACGCGTTTTGGTTGTTCATTCAGCTCAAAAAAGCCATTTGAATCGATGCCGTGTTCAGCACCTGGTATATTTGGAATGCTAGGGCGACCGCCTACGGCCACTAAAATATGATCGGCGGTGTAGTGCTCGCCGTCTACTTCGACTGTTTTACTGTCAATAAATTTAGCGAAGCCTTTAATAACTGTTACGCCGTTTTTAGCAAGGCCATTATCGTAACCTTTATGAATGCGGCCAATATAGGCTTCACGGCTTTCTACTAGTTTACTCCAGTTGAATTCTTTTACTTCAACATTAAAGCCGTAATCAGGGGCGTATAAGTTAATTGCTTCAGCAACTTGAGCGCCATGCCACATTACTTTTTTTGGTACACAACCTACATTTACACAGGTTCCACCCATATGTTTTGCTTCAATTAGTGCCACTTTCGCGCCACGCATTGCTGCACGGTTAGCTGACGCTATCCCGCCGCTGCCGCCGCCAATCGCAATGTAATCAAAATGCTGAGCCATCTTTAGTCCTCAAGTTTATATAAAACGTATTTCTCTGATAATAACACATGGCAGACCCGTTAAAAGCCCCTTGTATTTCGAGACGTACGCCCCAACTTAAAAATCATATTCGAAACGATTTGAGAGCTAACATGAGCGATTTACAAAATAACCCACTAATAGGCCTTGAAGGCTTACCACCGTTTTCAAAAATTAAGCCAGAGCATGTTGTGCCGGCGCTAAAAGCGGGTATTAGCGAATGCCGCGCTAAAATAGACGAAGTGCTGGCTAATAAATCATTCACTTGGCAGGACTTAGTGTTACCTCTTGAAGAAGTTGACGATAAATTATCGCGAATGTTTTCTCCGGTATCGCATATGAACTCCGTAGTTAATAGCGATGAATTACGTGAAGCGTACGAACAATGTTTACCACTTATCTCAGAGTATTCAACCTTTGTTGGTCAACACCAAGGGTTGTATGAAGCCTACAACGCACTACACAACAGTGATGAGTTTAAAACGTTAAGTACGGCAGAACAAAAAACTATTACTAATGCATTGCGTAGCTTTGAATTATCGGGCATCGCCTTGGCGCCTGAGCAGCAAAAGCGCTACGGCGAGATCAGCGCACGTTTATCAGAACTTGCGGCTAAATTTGGCAATAACGTGATGGATGCCACATTGGCTTGGCAAAAGCACATTACTGATGAAAGCGAACTCGCAGGTTTACCTGAGTCGGCGTTAGCGTTAGCGGCAGATACAGCAGCAAGCAAAGAATTGGACGGCTGGGTATTTACCCTTGATTTCCCGTCTTACTTACCGATCATGACTTATGCTGATAACCGTGAATTACGCGAAGAGACGTATACGGCATTTGCAACACGCGCATCTGATCAAGGCCCACACGCTGGTCAGTTTGATAACTCTGAGATCATGAGTGAAGAACTCGCGCTGCGTCATGAAATTGCGCAACTATTAGGTTTTGCCAGTTATGCTGAAAAATCATTAGCCACTAAAATGGCTGAAACGCCAGAGCAAGTATTCTCATTTTTAGAAGACTTAGCCGCTAAATCTAAACCACAAGCTGAGCAAGAGCTCGCTGAGCTGCAAGCTTACGCCAAAGAAAAACATGGCATTGAGCAACTCGCTGCGTGGGATTATGGTTATTACGGTGAAAAGCTTAAGCAAGAGAAATACGCAATATCAGACGAAGTACTGCGCCCGTATTTCCCCGCAGATAAAGTACTAAGCGGCTTGTTTGAAACAGTAAATCGTTTATTTGGTATTAGTGTTAAAGAGTTAAAAGACATTGATAGTTACCATAAAGATGTACGCTTTTTTGAAATTTACGACAGTAGCAATACTCTGCGTGGCCGTTTTTATCTTGATTTATACGCGCGTGATCACAAACGCGGTGGTGCGTGGATGGATGACTGCATGGGTCGCAAAGTACGCGCCAATGGCGAGTTACAAACGCCTGTAGCGTATTTAGTGTGTAACTTTAATAAAGCGGTAGGCGATAAGCCTGCACTGTTTACTCATAATGAAGTCACCACTTTATTCCATGAGTTTGGCCATGGTATTCACCATATGCTAACCCAAGTTGATGCCGCGCCAGTTGCGGGTATTAATGGTGTTGCATGGGATGCCGTTGAGCTGCCAAGTCAGTTTTTAGAAAACTGGTGTTATGAAGAAGAAGCACTTAACTTTATTTCAGGTCACTATGAAACGGGCGAGTCATTGCCTAAAGAGTTATTGGATAAACTACTAGCAGCTAAAAACTATAACTCAGGCATGCAAATGCTGCGTCAAATCGAGTTCTCGTTATTTGATTTTAGAATTCACAACGATTATCAAGCGGGTGAAGAATGCCAAATTCAAGCGCGTTTAGATGAAGTACGTAGCCATACATCAGTTGTTAAAGCACCAGAGTTTAACCGTTTTCAACATGGTTTTAGCCATATCTTTGCTGGTGGTTATAGCGCAGGTTATTATTCGTATAAATGGGCCGAAGTGCTCTCAGCTGATGCGTTTTCCAAATTTGAAGAAGAAGGTATTTTTAACCCAGAAACTGGGCAAGCCTTTATGCAGCATATTTTAGAAAAAGGCGGCAGTGAAGAGCCAATGGAGTTGTTTAAAAACTTCCGTGGTCGTGAGCCAAGTGTCGATGCACTATTGCGCCACAGTGGTATTGCAGCTTAAGCACTACGTATATTTAATCTTGAAAAGCGCCGTTTGGCGCTTTTTTACTATTTAGAGTAATAAATTGTCGCAAAATCAGGGCTCCGTACTATGCTTTTTTAAGTAATTAATAAAAAGGAATTGGGCATGACAAAACTGGTACTGGCGATTGATGATGATAAATATGTTCATCGTGTAATAGAGGAATCATTAGCGGGGTTTTGTCAGTTAATTCATGCTAAAAATGGCGAAGAAGGTTTAAGGCAAGCTTATAAATATAGCCCTGACATTATTTTATTGGATGTTGAAATGCCGGGTAAAACAGGCTACGAAGTGTGTCGTGAGCTGAAAAGTAATGAGCAAACCAAAGATACTCCAGTGATGTTTTTGTCGGGTAAAAGCGAATTACCAGAACGTGTTAAAGGTTATAATGCCGGTGCTGCCGATTACATTGTAAAGCCCTTTAATGCAGAAGAATTAATGGCGCGTATTCGGGTGTTGTATCAATATCGTCAGCATTCTATTAAGTTAAAAAATGATGTTGCGCGCGCGCAGAGCACTGCTGAAATCGCCATGACTGACTCCGGCGATATGGGGCGCATAATGCGTTATGTTGGGCAAACCTATCACGCCCATGATGTGCAATCATTATCGGCCTATTTTTTTGAATTCTTCCGACCGCTGAATCTCGATGTGGTTGTGGCATTTTGGTATCAAGATGTAGGAGTTGTGTGTACTGATGACGGTGGTGTTTGTCCGTTAGAGCAAGAGTTATTAGAAAAGCACCGTTACTCTAATCGCTTTGTTGATTTTAGTAGTCGTACTATTGTTAATTATCCTAAAGTGTCTATTTTAATTAAAAATATGCCTTTAGATGATGTTGTGCTGTATGGTCGCTATAAAGATTTATTCCCGCATATTTTGGAGGTGACCAATGCCAAAATTCAAGATATGGAAGTAAAGGAAATGGCGCTAGCCCAAGCGCATGCGGTTGGTAATGCTTTCAATGAGCTTTCTTCGCAATTATTTGTCAGTAGCGAGGCGCGTGAAGAAACCGTAGCTAAATTGACAACTCAGTTATCTGAATTACGTGCACTTATGCAGCAAGATCCCACTTTTGCTGCGAACCAAGCGTTGGCATTGCAGGTTGAGCAATTAGAGCAAACACAATTACAGTTAACTATCTTGAATGATGACTTGGCTTTTATTAAGCATCAGCTCAATCACATTATTGAATCGCGCAGCGAATTGATAGAAAGCTTGAGCAACACAGCCGCGTCAGAGCACTCTCAAGACGTTACTTCGCAAACTGATATTGAGCTATTTTAGTGCTATAGCGTTAAGCAATTGATATACTTCGCAAGCTATTTACGGTCGGAGTTTATTTTGGTTATACAGTGTCCTTTTAAAGAAGTACGTCCTTATCTTAATGAAATTGAGCTGCGTTTTGGGCTCGCTGAGTGGGCGGCACAAAGCGAAGGCTTTTCACTTCATTATGATGATCAAGGCTTAAGCTTACGAAAAACCGATGAACCAAAACTTGGCGCTATTAGCGTTGACTTTGTAACTGGGGCTGTTGCTCATCGGCGTAAATTCGGTGGCGGTAAAGGGCAATCAATTGCTAAAGCGGTGGGTTTAAATAAAGGAGCGACCCCCGTTGTTCTAGATGCGACCGCAGGGCTTGGCCGTGATGGTTTTGTGTTAGCATCACTGGGTTGTAAAGTGATTTTACATGAGCGCCATCCGGTTGTTGCAGCATTACTTTATGATGGTTTGCAACGTGCTTATAGCGATAATGAAATTGGTCCGTGGATGAAGCAAAACATGAGCCTAGTGTTTGGCTCAAGTCATACCTTACTCGCGCAATGCGAAAGTATGCCAGATGTAGTTTATTTGGATCCAATGTTTCCACACCGTGAAAAGTCAGCACTGGTTAAAAAAGAAATGCGGGTGTTTCAAGACTTGGTTGGCGCAGATAATGATGCTGATGACTTACTCGCATTTGCCTACCCACTGGCTAGTAAGCGAGTGGTTGTTAAGCGGCCTGATTATGCACCATTTTTAAATAATCAGACGCCTAGCATGCAGATTAAAACCAAAAAGAATCGCTTTGATGTGTATGTCAAAGCCGCCATGGTGTGAGGCTTTATTCGTATTTTTTATTTTTGTTCCCATAAAGTTATAAGAGTTTCATATCGATTTTCATTAAACTGTCATAAATAGTTAATAGTGTACGCGCAGTTACCCAAAGGAATTTAATTTCATGCGCGTGTCATCATTCACTCGGTTGCTGGCTATTTTGCTGGCATTGGCTAGCCTGCTGTTAGGCGGAACCTTGTACTGGGCAAGTCAAACCTTAGTTAAACTCGAACAACAAGACCAATCTTATAATCAATTAAAAAATAAAATACTCGTTGATTTAAAAGGCTTACTAGAAGATTACTTAGCACAGGGCGATAGTCAGTATTTAGGGAAAGCGTCGGATTTAATTAGCCAAGTAAAAGACACCCAACTTGCTATTTTACCAATTGATTTAAAACAACAGTTAGATCTGCAATTAAGCCAACTCGATACTGATATAAAAGGTAAGTATCGTGCTTTAGGTAAACTGTCAGGTAATGAAACAGCATTACTTGATAATGCACTTAGGCAAATGGCGGGCTCAGCTTCTTCTTTAATTGGTTATGCTAACAAAGCAGG
Organism: Pseudoalteromonas sp. SR44-8; assembly: GCF_014163635.1. Classification (NCBI taxonomy): domain Bacteria; kingdom Pseudomonadati; phylum Pseudomonadota; class Gammaproteobacteria; order Alteromonadales; family Pseudoalteromonadaceae; genus Pseudoalteromonas; species Pseudoalteromonas sp. SR44-8. The sequence goes on along the minus strand of NZ_JACJDS010000029.1, from coordinate 37,838 downwards.
GCAACAAAATACTAACGCTCAGGCTTATTATCAGCTTGGCAGTGATTACTACCGCGAAGTGACAAATTTGTCGTTGTTTACTTATCAGCTAATGCTTAGTTTTGATCAAGACACACAAACCAACTTACAACAAAGTATTGCTAACTTAAACCGTTTAGCAAAGCAGATTGACGAGCTTGAAAACTTGGGCGTTATGAGTGAAGTTGATGAAGATAGTTTGTTTATAGATGAAGAAGCCGAAGATTTAGCAGGTGAAATTAAGGCTGAGCTAAGAAGCTGGCCGAACCGCTACCCACGTGATTTAGAGAACACCATTGCACAAGCTCAGCAGCGTCAAACAGGCATACAGGCTCTGCGCAAACAGATCAGTACACTTTCTGACACGGTGATAAATGCTGAGCAGCAACTTAAAATTCAGCAAGGTACGTTAAAGCAGCGAGTATTTGTAGTGTTTTGTATTGCCATTGGCATGTTGGTTGTATTGGCTGTTGGTGTTTACTTTGTACAGCGAAATCAAGTATTAACCCCGCTTCGTCAATTACGTGATGGCTTTGCATTTTTAATCGAAAGTAACGAATTAAAAAATATTGAAAGTAGTAACTCAAAAACAGAAGTTGGTGAAATAGCTAGTTACTTTAACCAGTTAATTGAGCGTCAACGGTTAGAGGCTGAAGAGCGTGCACAAATGCTCAAGGTGATTAACGATTTTATGCAAGAAATGAGCGAGCATCTACATACGATAAGTCAGCAAACAGATGCCAGTCATCATCAAGTTGAACAAAATCAAGAATTATTGGCTGATATTCAACATATTGGTGAGCAAGTAAACGATATAAACGGCAAAGTAGCAGATAACGCCAAGCATACGTTTTCAGCAATGGAGCAAAGTTTAGGGTTTGCCCAAAACATGCTCAGTGCTAGCTCAAATACACAACAGCGGGTGGAGCAAGGTTTACATAGCTTGCAAGAGTTGCTCAGTGGTGTACAAGATGTAGGGAAAGTTATTGAAGTGATCCGCAATATTGCAGATCAAACTAATTTGCTGGCACTCAATGCTGCGATCGAATCAGCGCGCGCAGGTGAACATGGCCGTGGTTTTGCTGTGGTTGCAGATGAAGTGCGCAAGTTAGCTCGGCAAACACAAGGTTCGCTGAGTGATATTAATAACCAGCTCAATCTATTGAGTGAAAACTCAACTATGGTGTCAACGCAAATATCAGCATTAGCTGATGATGCTCAATTGCAAACCGATAATGCCCAAGAGCTGAAACGAAACTCCGAAGGGGTAGCTCATAATGCACAGGATGCTAATAAAGTCGCTTTTGATGCCATGGAGTTGGCAAAGCAGCAAAACTCATTGTTAGAGAACTTCAGCCAGTCAATGCAAAGTATGAAAGGGCAGGTGAGTGAATCCAGTTTATTAGTGGCTGATATTCATCAGCGTTTACAGCAGCAAATGCATACTATTCGCAGTAGTTTAGGATTGTAACTTTGCTTGCAAAGGCACAATTACTCGCAACTCGATGTTAGGGTTGGTTGCGCTTTTGTGCTATTTTGGTGTTGTTCAAAACCCATCACTTTAAAAGGAAATATCATGATTTCTCAAGGTCAAACATTACCAGCCGTTAGTCTTACACAGCTTACTGACGACGGTATGCAAACACTTACCAATGAAACACTTTTTGCAGGTAAAAAAGTGGTGTTATTTGCAGTGCCAGGCGCGTTTACACCTACGTGTTCAAATGCACATTTACCTGAATTTATTACTCTAGCAGATAAAATAAAAGCCAAAGGCGTTGACGCTATTTACTGTGTATCAGTAAACGATGCGTTTGTAATGAAAGCATGGGGTGAGCAACATAATGCTCAAGCAATCGAGATGCTTGCCGATGGCGATGCTAGCTTTACCAAAGCACTTGGTTTAGATAAAGACACTGCTGCATTTGGTGGTGTACGCTCAACGCGTTATGCAATGATTGTTGAAGATCAGCAAGTCACAGGTTTATTTGTTGAACAAGATAAAGAGTTTGCAGTAAGTCGCGCAGAAGCGGTACTTGAAAAGCTTTAAAAAAGAGCTAAAAAAGCCGAACTTTCATTCGGCCAAAGTTACCAAGGGAACTGGCAAATAGCACTTATAGGCATAGAGTTTAATACAAACCCTATGCCTTATTGCTAATTAAGGCTGGTATTGTGCGTCAAGCGTTAAACCGGCAAAGGTTTTATAAGCATTCACACTCATGTGCCAAGTTCCTGCTTGAGGATTGCTAAACGTACATGTCTCTGCGTTACCGTTTTTATATGGGCGGCAATCATAGCTAGAGCCTGTTGGTTGGCTGCCAAACTTAACAAATAAATCTGCATCACCTGAGCCACCAGACGTTGTTACGGTAAAGCTTGCCATTCCTGCTGGAACATCAAGGGTATAATGTTTCCATTGCCCTGCATTAGCTGAAATATCAGACACAGTTCCACCACCTGCTTGTGGATTACCTGTGTTACCAGAGGTTGTTAAATTACCAACTAAACTCACGCCTGAGTAAGCCGAGTAACCACGTACCATCACATGATATGTACCAGCAGTTGGGCTGTCTATAGAGCACTCTTCGCTGTTACCCCCTTTATACGGACGACAATCATAAGTTGATGTAGTGGGTTTACTACCTGAGCGTACATATAAATCTGCATCACCCGTTCCGCCACTCATAGTGAAAGTCACATTAGTTGCGCCACTTGGTACAGTCATTGTATAAAAAGTATCACTACTCGCAGCGCCACTTAGGCCCGTTTGAGCTTGGCCATCAAGTAACTCATTGCCGCCAACGGGTGGTGTAGTACCACCGCTTGCAGCAGCAACTGCGGCTGCAGCGTCAACAATACCAGTACCACAGTTATTGCATGTGGCAGGGAATGAGCGAGTGCTTGATTTTAATATGCTTTCAATTTCATCAGGCGTTGCAGTTGGCTTTGCTTGTTTAATAAGAGCAGCAACACCAGCAACATGAGGTGCTGCCATCGATGTACCTTGTGAGTAATGATAGCTGTCACTAGAAGGGCTTGATGAACCTGAGTTATGTGTAGATAAAACACCTTCTGAATCATTAGCAAAGCTTTGCGCACCACCAGGTGCTGCAACATCGATAGATGTACCATAGTTTGAGTAGTAAGCTCGCCCACCATTACGACCAACCGATGCAACATTTACTACGCCATTACAGTTACCAGGGTTATAGTTGTTAGCATTGTCGTTATCATTACCTGCGGCAATGACAATTACAGTGCCGTTATTACGTGCTTGGTTAATCGCGTTTTGTGTTGTTGAGCTACAAGAGCCGCTGCCACCTAAACTCATATTGATGACATCAGCAGGGTTAGCATTAGCAGGTACGCCAGAAACTGACCCGCCTGAAGCCCAAATAATACCGTCGGCAATATCAGATGTTAAACCACCACATTTACCAAGTACGCGTACCGGAACAACTTTAGCATCATAAGCAACACCAGCAACACCTTCGCCATTATTCGTAACGGCTGCAACAGTACCTGCAACATGGGTTCCGTGCCAGCTTGAACCTTGTGCACTGTTATTATTACCACACTCACCGGCAGATACTGCATCACCTGGATCGCGTGCATCACTATCGCGTGCGCCGCCGTCATTTGCGACAAATGTATCCGAAATCATATCGTAGCCAGGTAAAATATTGGCATTAAGATCAATGTGTGGACGATAACCAGTATCTAATACTGCCACTGTTACACCGCTACCTGTTGCGGTATCCCATGCAGTTGGAAGGTTTAACCCGCCAGCTTGCTCATAGTAATGCCATTGGTCGTCATAACGAGGGTCGTTAGGAGTTGCAAATGGTTTTAACATCTGGTCGATTTCAATGTATTCAACATTGCCTGAAGCCATTACTTCTTGCATATATTGTTGGGCTTCGTCAGCGCTTAGTTTTTTATTTGCACGCATAACATGATGATTGTCCAATGCCATTGCACGGATATATTGCGCCTTAACTTTTCCTTTTTTACTGGTAAAGTTTTTAACAAAGCCTTGGGCCTTTTTATTCATCATTTGTGGGCTAGTATCAGCAATCGAAAATGTTGCCATATCATTACTATTATTTTTATACTTGATGATAAAGCGTGTACCGAGAGGAGCTTGGCTTTGTAGTTTTGTTGTTATGTCAGCAATAGATGGTGTTATTGCTTCGCTAGGATTTGCCATGCTTGATGTCGCTGCAAATATCGCGCTCACAGTAAGCGCTACAGCGCATTTTTTAAATATTTTTCTTGTTGTCATAATTATCCCTAGATTGTTATTAAGCTTCACGATGAATTGTCGTGAAGGGGAACAAAAGTAAATGATCTGTTAAAATAGTTAAAATAACGTTTTATTATTAATGTCTCTATTTTAGTTATATCGGGATGTTTATATGGCTAAATACGATTTTATGACTTTTATTATGCCGTTACAGTGGTTATAAAGTATTAATTAATTTGTAGACTGGCGAGGTGAACATTTATTTTTTCACACTTTGTTGTTAATAATAAAATAGTGAAATACCGCTCAGTTTGTACTTTTAAATTTGCTACAATTGCAAAAATTTCCTCATGAGATGAACAAATGACCCAAGTAGATGTAATAGTGATCGGTGCCGGAGCCGCAGGTTTAATGTGTGCAGCACAAGCAGGATACCGTGGCCGCAGTGTTACAGTGCTTGATATGGGCAAAAAGCCTGGTCGTAAAATTCTCATCAGCGGCGGCGGACGTTGTAACTTCACCAATGAAAACGCCAGCCCTGAAAACTATTTATGTGGTAATCCACACTTTGTAAAATCGTGTTTAAGCCGTTATACCCAGCATGATTTTATTGAGCTGGTGGACAGACACGGTTTGGCGTATCACCATAAAACCCTTGGGCAGTTATTTTGCGACAATAGCGCACAAGATATCGTTGATATTTTGCTAACTGAGTGCGAGTGGGCGGGTGTTAATGTTGCGCTGCGTAACGAAGTGCTTAGCGTTGAAAAAACCGCTACTGGCTATCTAGTGATCACAGAACAACAGTCATACAGCTGTGAGTCACTCGTTGTTGCCGCTGGTGGCTTAACCATGCCAAAACTAGGCGCAACACCAATAGGGTATAAAATTGCTGAGCAATTTGGCTTAAAAGTATTACCGACCATGGCAGCACTTGTACCATTTACCTTGCACCAACATGATAAGGACCGCTTTGAAGGGTTATCGGGTATTAGCGTGCCATGTATCGTCAGCAGTGAAGACGGCACAAGTTTTAAAGAAAACATCCTATTTACTCACCGTGGTTTATCAGGCCCCGCTATATTACAAATCAGCTCATTTTGGCGAGCAGGGCAAGCAGTGACTATAAACCTGTTACCAGAGCTTGATTTAACAGAGCAATTAGCAACATGGCGAGAAACCCAAGCACAAAAATCATTAAAAAATAGCCTAGCGACTATTTTGCCAAAACGCTTTATTGAAATACTGCATGAGAGTAAAGCTATTCCAGATTGCAATGTAAATCAGCTCACCCATAGCCAAATTGACGATCTAGCTAATTACATTCATAACTGGCAAATTAAACCCAACGGCACCGAAGGTTACCGCACAGCGGAAGTAACTCTAGGCGGTATAGACACCGACGAACTTAGCTCAAAAACCTTTGAAGCGAAAAAAGCCCAAGGGCTGTACTTTATTGGTGAAGTAACCGACGTAACCGGTTGGCTAGGCGGCTATAATTTTCAATACGCGTGGAGCTGCGGCTTCGCAGCAGGGCAGTATTGTTAGCTTGTGCAGAGACAATAAAGTTTGCCCGTAGTGAGATATGCTACAACATGCTCATTTTCTCTAGCTGATTTAAGGTTATTGATAATGAGCAGTTGCATAATTCTTATTACATCCATTTTCAAACAAGAGTTTGAATATTTGGTCAATGCTAAGAAAAATAATAACATAGTGTTAATATTAGGAACTTTGTAGCGCCTATGTGGTCATATTAAATTAGTGTTATAGGGAACACTTATTGTTTAGGGAACAAATATTGTGACAACGTGGCGCTGGCCTTTTATTATTTCATTACTGCTCCACGGGATAATTTTTTCAATATTAATGAGTGTTAAAACCCCAAAATTTGTAGCGATAGATACTCCCCCAATTAAAGCATACATGGTTAGTATGGCGTTGCCTAAGTCATTGCCTACAATAGAAAAGAAGAGCAACCAGCACGACGAAGCCACGCTGTTGAAAAAGCTTGAAAAACCAATTATTCCTGCTGCAAACACGATTGTAAAAATTAAAAAAACAATAAAGCCTGTAACGCCCAAGGCACAAACAGACTCTAACAGCTATAAAAAAATAGACCTTAAATTAGGTTTAAAGAGCATACTAAAGCAACAGCAAAATACATTCCCATCAACACCTCCAACGTCACAAGCTTTAGCACAACCACTGCGTATTACTGTGCCAAAGGAGCACCAGCAAACCAGCATAGACCCATTAAAAGTTGAAAAGCAAAGCATGCAATTAACTATCTATCGCCTCGGAGATAACTGCTTTAAAAAGGTATCGATAGGAGCTGGTGTAATGCCAAAAAGTGACCTACCAGATAGTTATTTAGTAGGCACCACTTGTGCTAAAAAAAAAGTAACCGACGCCTACGATCAAGCAATGAACAAATGGTTAGATAAAAAGTGACTACTGTGCGGAAGTCATTAGAAATAAAAAAGGACAGGCGCAATTTTTGGGTATCCAGAATACTGACAACCGGTTTCACCGACTGAGTGTAATATGTTGCTTCTAATAATAAGTAATTAAGATGGGAGCACAACAATGGTCATTTCATCAATTTAAAGTTGGAACTATGAATAAGTCGAAAATTATAATAGATGATTGCAGTGATATTGAGGATTTTGAAGTCGTAATTTCTAGCTCTGAGCTAAATTTAACTCCTTATGAAAACAACCTTAATAATATATGGGATGAAGTACTTGAAGAGTCTAAAAACAGCGGTGTTGAAGTATGGGATGGGCTTTATTATCGGTTAGAAAATATTGCAGAGTTGAAAAGTGGCTCAATGCAATTAAGGCTAAGTACCGTACGATATTCAACAGTCCGTTCGTTGATGAAATTAAGTCGAACTCATGACTTAGATGACAAGTACTTTCCATATCATATAAACACAGGGGCTTTGATATCAACAAAAGATGATTTTTTTGTTTTTGGAGAAAAAACCAATAGTAATGATGATAAGTTTATTGATCTTATTGGTGGGGGATTGCAGAAAGATGAATTAGCAGTCCATACCGCAATTGATATTAGAGATAATATTTTAAAAGAAGCGTTTGAAGAAGCTAATATAACTCAAGAGTTTGTTGAGCTAATCAACTTAAATTCAATCGTACTGACCAATACAATGAGCATATTTATTATATTTAACATTAAGTTAAATATAAATAGGGAGCAGTTAGCTATAGAGTTTGATAACCGAACAGATGAGGAATTATCCGGCTTACGGTTTTTTGATAAAAATGAGATTAACCAATTCAGCTCAAATAAGAATGTATACTCTTACCTCACCATCGTCCCTGACTTAATCGCAAAGTTTCCTGCTAATTAGTGAATAGTTATTTTATTATGTTTGTACTGCTGAACCTCTTCGTTTTACAGCTCTCGTATAACTACACAGATATAAAACATAGGAATACATAAAACACGCCATAATTTTTGTTTGCTTTATGTTCAAAAACTGATTAACATGCGCTCGTTCAATTGTTCAGCACTTACCCTAAGTGTTGGATTCATCAACTAACTGTGAAGGAGAAAATACTATGACAATTACATCAACATCCTTTGCAGGTCTTATCCGATAAGAAACTTGTTACTTAAACACGCTTTTATATATTAAGTACATTTAGGTAAACATTGCGTTTAAACGCGTTCCTTTCGTTTGATTTCAAAATAGATCCAGACCTGCCAATTCGTATTTCGTTTTAATCCTATTTTTCTAACAAAGAAAAAGGAATTGGTATTATGGGCAAATCCGTCCAAAAAATAACTGATAAAGTTAGCCTTATTGCGTCTGCTGATACGTGGATTGAGGGGCTGGCGATACAGCAACTGATCAAAACATCAGAGCTAAATGGTATGCAGCGCGTTGCGGGCATGCCTGATTTACACCCAGGTAGAGGGTATCCTATCGGGGCTGCATTTTTCACTACCAACAAAATTTACCCTGCATTAGTGGGTAACGATATTGGCTGTGGTATGGCGCTGTGGCAAACCACAGCAAAAGTAGCAAAAGTAAATCTAGATAAACTAGCCAAAAAATTTACACATATTGAGCTGCCACTTGATGAAAGTTGGTTCTCAATCATAGAAAGTAGCAAAGCGGCAAAAAATATTACTACCAAGGGTTATGATAGTGCCTTGGGCACCATTGGTGGAGGTAATCATTTTGCTGAGTTTCAAGCTATTGATGAGATATACAATCAAAGTGCCTTAGATGAGTTAGGGCTAAGTAAAAAGCATCTTCAATTATTGGTTCATTCAGGCTCGCGTGGGTTAGGGCAATCAATATTGGTTGAACATATAGCGGGTCATAATCACGATGGCTTATGTGAAAATGATGCTGACTTTAAAGATTACATGAGCAAGCATGATGAAGCGGTGCGCTTTGCAGAGCTTAATCGTGAGTTGATTGCTAAGCGGTTTTTAGAGGCTATACGAGCAAATGGTGAGTGTAGCTTAGATATTAACCATAATTTAGTATCGGCTAAAAACATTGACGGATGCGCTGGCTGGTTACACAGAAAAGGTGCAACACCGAGTGATAAAGGTTATGTAGTGATCCCAGGCTCTCGTGGTGATTACAGTTATCTTGTAAAGCCTGTATTTACAGAGTCGAGCGATAATGACTTAGCAGTGCAGGAAAGTATCAATACTAGTTTATTCTCACTTGCACACGGCGCGGGGCGAAAATGGCAGCGCGGTGAATGCCATGGCCGATTAGGTCATAAATATAAGCGCGAAGATTTATATCGTACAGCGTTAGGTAGCAGAGTTGTTTGTGGTAACAAGGAGTTGTTATACGACGAAGCTCCCCAAGCGTACAAAAAATGTGAAACGGTTATAAGTGACATGGTTGATGCAGGGTTAATAGAAGTGGTTGCTAAGTTACGACCTGTTTTAACCTTCAAAACAAATGGAGGTTGCTCATCATGATATTACTGCAATTATCAGCAGGACAAGGACCTATTGAGTGCTGTAAAGCTGTCAGTTTAGCGTTAAAAATGATTAAAAAACAATGCCTCGCACAATATATAAAACTTGAGATTATTGAGGCTATTAGCGCAACCGAACGAGAATGTTTAAAGTCGGTTTTATTGCAACTTGATTCAACAGCCAATAGCGCGGCTAAGCAATTAGCTCAGTCATGGCAAGGTACTATGTTGTGGGTATGTCAAAGTCAGTATCGGCCTAAGCATAAACGTAAAAACTGGTTTTTTAGCGGGCAACTGTTCGATATTGATGAAAGTAAGCTTGATAAAGGCGTAACTTTTCAAACATGTCGCGCGTCTGGCGCTGGCGGTCAACATGTTAATACCACTGATTCAGCGGTCAGAGCCACCCACACAGCAACGGGTATTTCGGTACGTGTTGAGAGTGAGCGCAGTCAACATGCCAATAAGCGTTTAGCGAGAGTGCTGTTGTTTCAAAAGCTAGAGCAACTAGCGTTGGATAAAATGACTCAGCAAGAAACAGTACGTTGGCAACAGCACTGGGAAGTTGAGCGCGGTAATCCTGTAAAAACATTTACTGGTGAAAAATTTGCTTTAAAACATGACTGCTCAGTTAATGAAGGAGCATAAAGTGACAAATGTACTTTTCATTTGTAGTCGCAATCAATGGCGCAGCCCAACGGGTGAGCAAGTATGGAAAAATCACCCAGAGCTCGCTGTTAGCTCAGCAGGCACCAGCCCTAATGCAAAGAAAACGGCAAATGCCAAAATGATGCAGTGGGCTGATGTCATATTTGTTATGGAGCAAAAACACAAAAATAGACTTAAAGCGCAATTTGGACATTTATTAACGTATAAAGATATTCAAGTATTAGATATTGCTGATGAATACCAATATATGGATAACGAGTTAGTAAGTATTATAAAACAAAGCGTTGGCAGCTATTTAGCGCTAATGTAAATTGAAGTAAGAGGGTAGAGCAATGTAATTCCATCTCAGCACTGCATGTTTAACTTTTGTCTTTTCAGTATTGAAAGGGCAGACATACGGTGCTTATAACTATTAGAAATTGAATTTAACAGTCAATCATAATATTTAAAATTGGAATTACATGATGAAAATTAAATACCCTCGCACCCCACATTTACCTTGGTCACCGGGTGCAACAGATGATGATATACACCAAGGTAATTTAAGCTGCTTTGCAAATAAGCAAGTTGTTGTTACTGAAAAAATGGATGGCGAAAATACGACTATTTACAGTGACTTTGTACATGCTCGTTCGATTGATAGTCGTTTTCACCCATCAAGAACATGGGTAAAAGCGTTGCAAGCGGAGCTAGGCTACAAAATTCCGCAAGGATGGCGTATCTGTGGCGAAAACCTATATGCAAGGCATTCGATTAGCTATGAATCATTAGCTAGTTATTTTATGGCATTTTCGCTATGGAACGAAAACAACGAATGCTTAAGTTGGCAAGACAGCAAACAGTTTTTTGCACAATTAGGGCTGATCACTCCAAAAGAGTTGTATGTTGGCTTATGGTGCGAAAAAACAATAAAAGACATAGTATTGGATACTCAATACCAAGAAGGCTATGTGGTTAGGCTTGCTGATGGCTTTCATTATTCACAGTTCAAAGAAAGTGTCGCGAAGTGGGTGAGAAGCAACCATGTGATCACCGATAAGCATTGGATGCATGCTGACGTGATCCCTAATGGGTTAAGCACTAAAAATACAAAAAAGGGAGGTTAAGATGAAAAAATTAGCCACTTGGTTAGACAGTTTAGCTTTAAATCATTCACCAGATTTTGCTGAGTGTGTAGAGTATTTGGGAGATGTGTTCCCTTTACTGTATCAGTTTGCTGACACTGAGCAAGACAGTATCTGGCATGCTGAAGGTGATGTTGCCATTCATACTGATATGGTGTTGAGTCAATTGTATGAAATACTAGTCAATGATGCTGAACATATAAAAGGCGCTCAAAGGCAGGTATTGATCTTATCTGCTTTATTGCATGATATTGCTAAGCCAATCACTACAAAACGCAAGCAGATAGAGGGGGGGGAGCGTGTAGTTGCACCAAAACATGAGGAGGTAGGTGCAAATTATTTAGCGATTAAATTACTTGAGCTACCCCTTGAGTATAAAGCAATTAATAACATTATCGGATTAGTAGGTTTTCATCAAATGCCAAAACGTTTGGTGATCAAAAACCAAAGTTACAGTGATTACCTGCACCTTTCTTTAAATGCTAATTTAGAGTTACTTTATTGGCTCGAACTAGCCGATATGAAAGGGCGAACATGCACAGATTTAGCGCAACAAATTGATTTGTTGGAACAGTATAAAATGTTTGCGCAAGATTATAAATTGTGGAGCGAGAGTGAGGCAACTCACTCAATTTTAAAGCCTATTCAGGTCAAATCTTCACGTGCAGAACAAACGTATTTAAATGGCTATGCTATTCGTCAGCTGGCAAATGGTCAAATTAGTATGGTTGAAGAAGCCCTAGCGAAAAATTATCAAGGTGCTTTAGAGTACAGCCATCTTTATGTGATGTGTGGCATTAGCGGCAGTGGTAAATCTACTTGGATTGCACAAAACCTAATAGGCTTTGAAGTTATTTCATTAGATGATATTCGTGAAGAGCTTAATGGGAAAAGGCATTGCCAAAAAAATCGAGGACAAATGTTACAGTTAGCTAAATCGCGATTAAAAACGGCATTAGCAAATAAGCAAAATATTGTTTGGGATGCGACCAATTTTCGTAAAGACTTTAGACAAATTATTTGTGATCTTGGGCTAAATTACGGCGCTTTAATTACGATTGTTGCTCTGCAAGTTAAAGAAAGCACACTACGTAGTCAAAACAAAAGTAGAAAGCATAATGTGGGTGATGACGTTATTACTAGTCAGTTAAATAAGTTTGAGTGGCCTTCAGTTACTGAAGGTCACAGAATGCTTATTATTGGCGAAAAAGGAGTAATTTTGTCTGAATACGGCTCCTTTTTTTATTAAATTAATTTATTGAATAAAGTAGGCTGGAAATACTAGCCTACTTATTTATAGTGATGACATTTTCTCGTCTTTTTAATTTTAAGTTATAGTTTTTTAGCTTTTTACCATTAGAGGAGATAGTGATGTAACCTTGAAGTTCACATGTGTCATAAGCACTATTATCAATTGAAGATAAAATATCAGCAGTAGCATATATCGATGCTGTATTTTTAGTGACGAAGTCTAGTTTATTCAGTTCAACTCCATCACACCAAAGATCCCTAGTTTTAGGGTTAATTGAAAGATAACTTCCTAAAAACCATTCTATATCCGATGGTAAAAATCCAAGGCTAGTAGAATCAGTTAAGCCTTTTTCAATAACGTAAAGCCCAGCGGCTATTATTCTTTCGTGACGTCTTACATCGTTTTTTAATATGCGTTGGCAAGTAAATCTACGCTGTAAACTTTTTGAAAAATACTTCAAAAACTCTACGTTGGGATCCGGCTCTAAAGTAGTTTCACGAACAACTTTATCCTCTAAAATAACCTCTAATTTAAGATCCGAAACGGTGTATTGTTTATAACCATTGTATTCACTATCTAATATTACTTTTGGCAATAGCCCAACAAGCTTTTCCTCTGGTAACCCAATAAGCGGCTCACCATAAATACAAAAGTCGCTAGATGTGATTTTTATACGATTTAGCCTAAATTCATAGAATGAATCGAATTCAAGCTGTAAACCTAGTGTGTCATAACACCAAACTTCATGTATGGAATCATCTTCTTTAGCAGTCTGTTTTTTTGTTTGTTTTGGTTTACCAATAATTGATTGAACGTCTATTTGACTCATACCGAAAGTAATATTGCCAATACCGAATAAAGGATAAATTTTCATTTTAATTTAGCTAGGTGCTAAAGAAAGTTTTTTAAGATAAACCAATTTACCATTTAACTTTTTATTATCAATAGAAATTACGATTTAGACATTGCTAGGGTTTTCTATGGGCCCGTTTATATTTAGCTTGATATTCGCGGCGCTGCTTTGTGATTTCATAAAGAACTATGCCGGTAGTCGTTGCTAAATTTAGGCTCTCAATCATACCGAACATGGGAATTGAAATACAAAACTCACTGTTATCTACAACTGTATCACTTACACCTCGTGATTCGTTACCAAACCATACAGCTAACTTCGGTTGAGTATAATCCGCCTCATGAAGGATTTGATTTAGTTTACCCTTAATGTGTGGAGAGGTTATTACTGATACAAACCTATTTTTTTGCAGATGCGCAAAGCATTCTTCTGTACTATTAAAGCGTTTAACAAAAGTCCACTTTGAAGCTGAGACAGAGATTCTGGATAGTGATTTTCGCCCTCTTAATTCTTCCCAGTCATCAGACAAAGAATGTCGAGAATCAACAACATAAATCTTTTCAACACCAAGCGCATTTGCATTACGAATGACTGCGCCTATATTTTTAATATCCATAGGATTTTCTAGAACCGCGATTAAATTTTTACATTGGTATGCTTTAATTTCATCTGCTCTTTGGCGAATAGTACTCTTTGAATCATTCATATCTCAGTTCTCCTAAATGAGTCTAATGTTTATTTACTTTGAGTAATACTTAGTTGGACTCAAGCACTTCAACAAAAAATTGATTTAATTCTTCAAAATCGACGTCTCTTGTTTCAAATTTTGATGTGTAGTTTTCGTGTCTCGCTAGTTCTGACTCAATAAACTCATTAATCACTGGCACGCTTTTAATATACTCTTTCTCTAAACTGACGCGTTTTGATGCCAGCAGTGCCGATATTGCCTGATTAAGCTGGGTATTGTCCGCTACTAACTTACGTAAAGTATCGAATTCGATAGGTGCCGGCTCGTTATATTTTTCAAGCCACATAATTGCTAATAAAGGCCTTAAAACATAGAAATACTTTTTCAGGGGGACTTGCTCTTTTTTAAGATATTCACGGAAATTGCCTTTAGCCATATGCAAGTAGTGATAAATTCCTCGTGTTGATGACGCGATAAGTGGCAGTAATTCGCGCGCTTTTGTTGCAAAGTGGTGGTCATCTACATACACAATGGGTGATTGTAGCCACTCGATAAACGCGGGGTTAGATTTATAAAATAATTTTAGGGCTTTGCGAATATCCCAGCCGTTTATATCTATTTCATCGACGATTGGGTATTCAATCACGTCGCGTTTATCTTCAAGGTTTACTGCTAAATACCAGTCTGTTGGGTGCGCGTAAATAAATCGCACGTCGTAATCGCTGTTAGGAGATTCAAACCCCCACGCTCTGCTACCTGACTCTATCGCGTAAAGTACCTTAACATTGTGCTCAGCTTCTGCGGCTTTTATTCTGCGTAGTATTTCAGTGTGAATATCTTTGTTGATGCGCTGATCTACCGTATTTTCTTGGTTATTTATTTTCATGGTGTAACTCTTTATTTTTTAATTCGGTTAGGCAATCGCGTAAACAATTTATTTCCGCTTCTCGCATTGCTGCACCAATTAGCGGGCCGCTTTTACCTCTTGAAATTGCTTGTTGTACTATGGCTTTTCTGTCGAGTTGCTTTAATGCATTTAATAGTGACTGCGCTAATTGGAATTGTGGATAATCTTTATTTACAAAGTCTTCGCCCCTACCTTGCGCATCACATAAACACGCTTGAAGAAACTGTAAAAAACGGTGTGGATGTTCAAGCGCATTCATTTTTTCAACAATGAGTTTGTGTACTTTTTTAGGTGTTAGCTCAAATAATTTGTGACAGCGGGTGTGGTTATCACTTGTTAAAACTGCCAGCGCTTTTAATTTATTCGGTACTTTTAAGCGTTCGCAAAATTCATTAATTACCTTAATACCTCTTTGCTCATGACCAAGTAAATTCCCATACTGCTGATAGCAATAGGCTTTGCCAAAGTCGTGGGTGAGGGCGGCAAAGCGTGTTTCAATATCAAAACCTAAATCAGCAGCTCGCTTTAGTACCAGCATGGTGTGAATGTAAACATCCCCTTCAGGGTGGTGGTTTTTAGGTTGAGGGATACCTTGCATCGCTTCAATTTCAGGAAATAGCCCTAAACCATTAAGCGCTTGAAAAAATAACTGCGGATGTTTCTCGCTCAATGCTTTTTCGGTCTCATTCCATACACGTTCGGGTACTAAGTTCGCAAGTTCGCCGCTTTCTTTTAGTTTGTTCATAAGCGCTTGAGTGTCTGGGTGTATTGACCATTGCTCACCAAAGCGGGCAAGAAAACGTGCAATCCGTAACACGCGCACGGGATCCTCTGCAAAAGCGGCGGTGGTGTGCCTGAGTATTTTGTTTTTTAAATCCGCTTGACCATTAAACGGATCGATAATATTGCCTTGATCATCCATCGCCATTGAATTAATGGTTAAATCGCGCCTAGCTAAATCTTCTTCTAACGTTACCGAGGTGCTGGCATCCACTGTAAAGCCCGTATAGCCTTTGCCATTTTTTCGTTCAGTACGGGCAAGAGCATATTCTTCTTTTGTTTTTGGGTGCAAAAAAACCGGAAAATCACTGCCAACAGACTGATAACCTAATGCGATTAAGGTGGCAGGTGTTTCGCCTACTACAACATAATCTTTGTCTTTTGAATGATGGCCCAGTAATGAGTCTCTCACTGCTCCACCGACTAAGTAGACCTTTTTTAGTTTATTATTCATTACTTTACCGCTGTATTTTTAATCCTGTTTAAGTGTCTTATGCTAGTGAAACATGCCACAGGCACTGTGTTAATTGCTTTAACTGTATCTCTTTTCCTAATATGTGTTTAATAACATTTATATTCGTTATTGTATGCAAGCTAGGTTTAGTTGTTGTAAAGCTGCCGCTTCCTGCCAATGCAATGGGCAGTAATAATTGGTCGGCTAAATACTCTTCAACTGCCGCCTGAGATTGAATAAATACATTGACTCTGCCTGCTGCGCGTTTTGCTACATTTTGTGCTGATAATCCTTTTTCTCCCCTGACCTCAAAAACAGAACGATGCGTTTCACTATCAATACCTAATTGAAAACTGTTACCCGGGCCTGGGGTGATCACGTTTTGCACAAGGCTTGGTGCATCGTGCCAATTGAGTACTTTTTTAGCTGTGTTAATTTCGCGCTGCCCTATGCTTGATGGCAGTGAGCTTACTAGTGCCGTTAGAGAGCAATTACTTGTTTGTTTAGCAAAGTGAGCACCAGCAGTAGTTAACTTAATTGGCTTAAGCTTTGTTGTTGGTTGAACGCTTATTTGCCACTTTCCACCGCCTGCAGGATAAAACCCGAGTGTTGCTGTTTTAATCTGGCAATCAACACCCATGCGTTTTAGTATGGGCAAAAATGACTGTTCTAAAAAGTACAAAGAAGGCGACATTCCATTATGTGTGCCGCCTTCAAATGTGACGGTTGAGCAGTTTGGTGCCAGTGCCAATACAGGTAAAATTGTTTGGCATACCAATACGGTGCTGCCTGCGCTACCAATGGCAAAATTAAAGTTACCGGCTTTTATTTTGCCTGGCGAAAAGCGAATATGCGTTGAGCCAAGTTCAACTCCTTCAATACTGGCATCACAAATCTCTTGTGCCGCCAAAACACATGTAAGGTGTTGACGTAATAGCCCTGTTTTGTTTCTGCCGGCTCTAATATTAAACAGTTCAATTTTTTGTTGGGTTAAAATAGACAGGGTAAGGGCGGTTCTTAATACTTGGCCGCCGCCTTCACCTTGTGAGCCATCTATTTTTATAAATTCTGTGGTCATATAATTATCTTTATCCTTTTACACAAACAATTTGTTTTAAGGTATATACCACCTCAACCAAGTCTTTTTGCGCTGCCATTACTTTTTCAATATCTTTGTATGCGTGAGGGATTTCATCAATAACTGCTGCATCTTTTCTGCACTCTACGCCTTGTGTGGCAGCAATTTGATCTTCAACGCTGTACACCTTTTTGGCTTTTGTTCTAGACATAACCCGGCCTGCACCATGGCTACAGCTATTAAAGCTTTCAGGGTTTCCTAAACCACGAACGATAAAAGATCGTGCGCCCATATTACCTGGAATAATGCCCATTTCCCCTTTTTCGGCTCTTACTGCCCCTTTACGTGTTACAAAGCAGTCTTTACCAAAGTGATGCTCACGAGAAATATAATTATGATGGCAATTAACCGCGAGCTCATGGGTTGAGAACGCAACGGGTATTTGCTTTCGTAATGCTGCTATGGCATTAAACATCATAATTTCACGGTTTTTGGCGGCAAAGTCTTGCGCCCATTCAACCGCTTCAACATAGTCATCAAAAAAATCACTGCCTTCTTCAAGGTAGGCTAAATCCATATCGGGTAGATTGACTTGATGGCGCTGCATTTCTTTTTTAGCTAACTCAATAAAATATGTGCCAATGCGGTTACCCACGCCACGGCTGCCAGAGTGCAGCATGATCCATACAGTATCGTGCTCATCTAAACACAGTTCTAAAAAATGATTGCCAGTTCCCATGGTGCCTAAGTGATGAACGTTGTTGCTCTTTTTTATTGCTGGGTGTTTTTCACAAATAACTTCAAACCGCGCCTGTAACTTAAGCCATTCACCCGCCACTACATCGGGTATGTTATGCCATGCACCTCTGTCGGCTTTGCCTCTATTGCTAGTTCTGCCATGCGGGACTGCTGACTCAAAAGCATGTCTAATCGCCAACAAGTTATCAGGTAGCTGGCTTGCTGTTAAAGTTGTTTTAGTGGCGACCATTCCACAGCCAATATCAACACCCACTGCGGCGGGAATAACCGCATTAACTGATGGTATAACACTGCCAATGGTTGCACCTTTACCTAAATGCACGTCTGGCATCACCGCAATATGTGAATGCACTAAGGGCATACGTGCAATATTGTTTAGTTGTTGTTGAGCTTGCTCTTCAAAAGGGACGCCTTTGGTCCACGCTTTAATTGGTACACTACCTTGGTTTTCGATTACGTTATAATTTTTACACATTCGTTTTTTCCTCAATTCTTTTCATTATTACTTTTTGCGTAATGCTTTCTGGTTAGGCTATTTTTATTGCGCCGTTCATTAATCCTTCTAATCCACCGTACACGGTCAGATTGTTTATTCGTTCGGCGACTTTTTCTAATGCTTCCAGCTCTTTTAAACGCATTAGTGTTGGGTTGTTTTCAATCATTTTTGCAGTGTTATGTAAGCTTCTGGTTGCTGACGTTTCTTCGCGTCTTTTAATTACATTGGCTTCTGCTGCTTTTTGCGCTTCAACTACTTGGTTTAATATTATTTTCATTTCACCTGGCAAAATAATGTCTTTTACCCCGACATTCTCTAGGGTGATACCAATGTCTCTTAAAGACTGTGCAACCAGCTCTTTTACCGTTTCATTTACGTACAACTTATCCAAAAGGATATCATCGAGCGATTTTGTGCCAACGGCTTCACGTAATGCTAACTGCAAAGCTTTGTAGACAAAGTCATTCACGTTATCAACGCTTCGCGCTGCAAGCTGAGCGTCATGTACTTTAATATTGGCACTCAAATTAATGCGTAAGCTTACGCGGTCTTTACTGAGGATCTCTTGTCCTGAGATCTCGAGTAACTGCGTTCTGCAATCAAAGTTTTTTAATTCAATCTCATGATTAAATTGCCAAAAACCATAATGACCGGGTGTTAATTGTTTTAGTAGCTGACCATTTACATACAGTAAACCAATGTGCTCTTTTGCTACGTATAAATCAGCAATTGGCTTAACCGCAACAGTACGATCACTTTTAATTAAACGTGACGCTGTATTTGCGCCAGCACGGTTAATTAAAAAAAGCGTTTTATCATCTAGGGCTATTTCTTCGTCGATAGATACTTTCTCTAGTCGAATATCACCCGCGTCTTGCCATAGATATAATTGTTCGCTAGGTGCGACGATCCCTTCAAGTAGGTCATTAACGTACAACAGGCCCACTTCCGTGTTACTTAGCTTACAGTGAAAAATATGTTCATTTAGCTGTGGATTATTTCGATACAGCCTTTCAGCATTTTGTTCTGAAAAGTAGAGCGTGTTTATATCAAAATACTCAAACGATAATTCATTTTTAAAATCCCAACGTTTATGTTTTCCAGGTGTGAGTACATCTATTAGTTGTTGATTTTTGTACACAAGCACTCTTTGGTTTTCAGTGATCTCGACTATTTTTTGAAATAATTTTTTGCTTAACATTTTAAATTCCTTATTGTTTTTACTTCCCTTAAATTAAGGGGTTAGTAAGAGTTAAATACTTGTTTAATAAAAGCCCAAAACTGCATAGCGATGGGGAGCGTCCAGCTTGCCACCGTTCATTCGTCTGAGGCGTTTATCAAGCATTGGTAATAACGACTTACTAACGTCTTTATATGTATGTTTAAGATGGGATTCGAACCCAAGGCAGACGGCGAACCGCTGCTCCACCAATTTAACTTTTCAATGTTGTTCGATTAGGAATACGCGGCAACAGTGTTGAGCGCACCAGAGTGACTTTTTGAATCACATCCAATTAATCAGACTCCTAGGTAATTACAAGTCATGTGCCAGTTTTGTTTAAATATTTTCATTTGTTTTTAAGTTGTTGTTTTTAAGGTTTAAATTAATTAACTTTGTGTATTTCTAGCTGTTGCGCTTGATAGATTTTTCGTTATTTTGTATTGTTTTGTGTAGTGTTTTTATCTATATGGATACAGTTGTGAAAGATACAGTAGTCGTTAGCTTAATTGGTACGCAGTTAGATTATGTCGGTAAGAGAGTTGATCGGTGGGCTAAGTGGCGGCCTAATATAAGTTTATGTAGTCAAGATAATCTTATCGTTAACCAGCTACATATGCTGCATGACAATCACAGTAGTCGCCTTGCTAATAATGTTGCAGTGGATATTGAGTCTGTCTCTCCTGAAACTAATGTGCAGTTGCACCAGCTTAATTTTAGCGATCCGTGGGACTTTGAAGAAGTGTATGCCAAGCTCTTTGATTGGTGTTCACACTACACTTTTGATACTGATAAAAACGATTACTTATTTCATATCACAACGGGTACGCATGTTGTGCAAATATGCAGTTACTTGCTTACAGAAAGCCGGCACTTTCCAGGGCGTTTGATTCAAACATCACCAGATCATAATAACAATAATAAATCTATAGGGCGTATACAGATCATCGATTTGGATTTATCTAAGTATGATCAATTAGCTACGCGGTTTGATATTGAGCATCAGCAAGGTAAGGAGTTTTTAAAAGGCGGTATAGAAACTAAAAATATTTTCTTTAATCAACTGATCACACAAATAGAAAAAGTAGCAATTCGCTCACACGATCCCATGCTTTTAACTGGGCCTACTGGGGCGGGTAAGAGCCAGCTTGCAACTCGTATATTTCAATTAAAGAAAAAGCGTTCAATGTTAAAAGGCACGCTGGTTTCTGTAAATTGTGCCACTTTAAAAGGCGAGAATGCCATGGCTGCGTTATTTGGCCATACGAAAGGGGCTTTTACGGGGGCCCAGCAAGCAAGAGATGGGTTTTTATTGAGCGCACATGATGGCGTACTTTTTTTAGATGAAATCGGCGAGCTAGGTTTAGAAGAGCAAGCAATGCTGCTGCATGCACTTGAAAATAAAGTTTTTCATCCAGTTGGCAGTGATACACTTATACAAAGTAATTTTCAGCTAATTGCTGGTACCAATAGAGACCTAAAAAAAGAGATAGCTCAAGGTTATTTCAGAAGTGACTTGTTTGCTCGTATTAACCTGTGGGCATACGAATTACCAGCACTGAAAGATCGAAAAGAAGATATTCCAGCAAATATTGATTACGAAGTTGATCTCTATACTAAAAAAATGGGGGATCGCGTGCAATTTAATAAAGAAGCTAAAAATGCCTTCATTGGTTTTGCCACTTCAAACGAGGCATTATGGACTGGCAACTTTCGTGATTTGAGCTCTGCAATTACAAGATTATGCACATTGGCTGATTCTTCACGTATCACAGTAGAAGATGTTAAAGATGAAATAGCTCGCTTAAAGCAAGCTTGGTATCCGCAAAATCAACAGTTAGCGTCGACTGTCCTTTGTGATTATCTTGAAAATACTCAGATAGAAGAGTTAGATAACTTTGATATTAATCAGCTTAGCCACGTACTTACTACCTGCCAGCGTCACAATAGTATGGCATCAGCTGGCAGGGAGTTATTTAACGTAAGTCGCACGCTTAAGTCTAAAGCTAACGACTCTAGTCGCTTGCAAAAATATTTGAATAAATTTGGTTTGAAGTGGAGTGATATCTCCTCTAACTCAAAGCATAGTTAAAAACTATGGGTATGTAATGAGTTAACGGATATCAACAACGTTAAATATCCAGAGAGTTGTAATAGCTTAACTCTTTAATTATACCTTTTGCGACTACTATTTAAGCAGTTAGCTTATTGATTGTTAAAATAAAGGTTTTTGCTAGTGACAAGCCAGTAAAAACTTTTTATACTGCAACCCGCTTTAGTCGCTTAGGTGGTTAAACGCTTCAAAAATTTAGCTTTGTTTTTTAAAAAAATAAGCTAGTACAAAATGGCCCCTTAGCTCAGTTGGTTAGAGCACACGACTCATAATCGTTAGGTCCCCAGTTCGAGTCTGGGAGGGGCCACCACTTTTACACGCTTTCCAAGTAAATACCTACTAACCGAAATTACCCTGTGCTACCTCTGTGCTACTTTTTACTATAAATCAATTATTAAAAATAGTCCTATCATATTAATTGATATTGCAATTAATATCTTTAAAGTAAGCATTTGGTCTCTTTTTAATAGAGCTAACTAAAAAGGATTCATTGCAGTCATTATTTTATTGGCTGTTAAAGCATATGAGGCAATATATGGATAATGGCTATACCCTACTGATTTCTATACTAAGTGGTTTATTTGGAGCCCTAATATCAGCTTTCTTGAGTTTTAAAGTTAGAGTTATAGCCCAAAATAAAATAAAAAAGGACTTAGAACATCGTATTGCTTATGTTTATGTATCTCAGTTAAGTTTTTTGGTTGCTGCAAATGCATGGTTACAATCTTTTTTTGAGAAAATAGAAGCTCAAGTAGACACTCCGATCCCTGAAAATGAGTTTACTTTTTCACACGCGATATCAATTATTTTTGAAGATATGATTAGAGAAAACAATAGTCATTCATACGAAAATATAGTTGGTTTTGAGGGATTAGTAGAGCTTCATATTGACAGCCTAACAAAGACTTATCTGACATTTGAACAACAAGCTGAACTCCCGAAAGATGCTCTTATCTTTTACCAACGTTATGAGAAGAAGCTAAAAAATGTTGTTGTAATTATTAAGCAATTTAGCTCGTACCTTTCAGATAAAGAGCAGTTCTTAAAGCTTGATGCCATTCAAATTTATCAAGCAATCGAAAATATTAAACTATTTCTTGATTCAGCAGGGTTGCTGCGTACAGCAATGATTAAGTTCGGGAAAATAAATCAAGCTGAAGCTAACTCAATGCTTGAGCAACAATTACAAACTATTGAAAAAGATATTTTAGTAGCAGGTAAAAATAAGGTGCAACTATCAAAAGCAAGAGAATTTTTAATTAGAGAAGGGGCAATTAAAAAGTGAAAGATATCAAGCCCAAGTTAATGTTACCTTGAAATCAATGTTTTATGTTGTCCATAAAAACTCTATTGATTATAAAGAGCGGCTGGTAAGTAGCGACTGAATATGCACACGATTGAACTTTTACAGTATTTTTGGAGATAACATGACATTGTTTTGGGCTGCTATTAGTGCGGTTTTAGTTTTTTATTTTAGGGAGTCAATAAAAGTTGCACATCAACAGCGAAATATAACATCAAAACTTGATGCTTATTTGGTTCACTGGTCTTTGAAAATAATAGAGGGTGATGACACTGTCTTTAAGTTATCTAGTGTAGGTTTAAGCTGGGCTGAAAAGCATCAGAATTGTAATAGCATTGAAGAAGTATTAAAAATAAATGAAGAGTTCAAAGTAAAACTTCAGGAAATGAAAAGTGAGTTATTTTTAGAAGGTGTATTTGAAGAAGTGATCTCGAGTGCTAATCAGAAAGTGAAAAGCAGTGGGCTTAGCTTAGATCAAATCTCGAAAATGCTAACAGAGTATCGTCGTGATTTTATAGACGGAAAGTTGTACCCAAGCGATAATGACTTATCGGTACTCACTCCATCAACGGCTAGGTTAGCTATATCCTTAAAGCTTAATATAATATCTATACTTGAGGGGTTGGTGATATTATTGGTTAAGATTGAAAAAGCTCCAAATCAAATGGAATCAAAAGATGAATTATTTGATTTATATATTTGCTGGCTTAAAGTTGTTCGAGATAAGCACTTATTGATCAAGTCAAATCGAGAGCTACTGTCTGAAGGGGTATTTAGGATTGCCTGTAGTAACTTCATTTCTGGTTTATGAAGCTGGGCTCAAAAAACTGATCAATTAAGTGTTATTACGTATTACCTTAAATAAACCTCAGTAATTTCAGCTCTGAAGTGGCCTAGCTCTTGCGACACAGTTTCAAGAGCAATAGCTCTCGCTAACCCCAAGCTTTTTAGTTCTGCCATTCTCTCTTGTGCATAGCTGTGTCTAAGACCATGACCGCCATTAGAAAAAAAGAGTGTGCGACTAGATGCTTTAGAGAATGAGCACGACCATTTATGGCCACCGCCAAGATCGTAGCGTTGCAAATAGTTAATTTCCCTGTCACGAACGGTTATAGGCTGTGCTAAGCGCCTTTCTTCTAACTTTGTAGCTAATGCGTTAGGTATTAATACATCGCGGACAAGGCCGCCTTTACCTTTCACTGTATAAATACAACCTTCTCGACCAAGCCATTTACTGTTTAGCGCTGGGCGGCTATCAGCTTTACGCTCTGATACTTTGGCAATTGTTAAAAGCTCATGTGCTCTTAACCCTGCGGCATAGGCTATTTGTGTTGATAAATTATACTTTCTAGTTTGATGTTCGCTGATTGCGAGAGCTTGGGCTGGAGTGTAGGCGCGAGACTTTTCGATTTTATCTTTTTCGGACCTTATTACTGTCAGCGTTTCTTTTGTGCTTAGTTTGCCGTTGAGTTTAAACATAGCTTGAATTGCTTGCCGTTCCATATCCAGCGTTTTTTGACCTACAAACTCACTGCGGTAATCAAGGTATTTATAAGCATCTTGAGTGCTCATCCCTTGCACACCATTGATGCCAATATCCTTTGACCACCGAGCTATTTTAATCAGTGCAGTTTTATAACTTCGAGCAGTACCTAAAGATTTAATAATTTTGTGCTTAAATAAGTTTTTAGCTAGCTTTTCCGCTTGCGTTTCTGGTTTTGCGAACTTAGGCATTTTTATCGACCCACCGTTTTACAGTTGTCCAATGTGCTCTCATTCCTTTACGCAAAAGCCATCTTTGTAGGTTGGCTATATTCGTACCTTCTTCGTAAAGAGCTAAAAGTCGTTGTTTATGTTTATCTAGCTTGGATGACTTAAATCGTTTTTTACTGATCAATTTTTTCTCATTTTTTAGGCGCAATGCTTCTGCTTTAGCATTAAAGGTCATAGTTATTCTCCGGTGTGATTGTAAGAAAAACTGGCTGATAAAGCTCAGCGGCTAACGCCTATTCGCCCCTGTTTTACGCATGCGTAAGGCTCGGACTGATCGCGCCTAAAAATCAAAAGACTTGGTTTTATGATGAAGCTGAAAGCTTCTGAAGTGGGGGTTACAGAGAATGTAACAACGTGTTGAAGGCAGCAGAAAAGCGCCTGTTTTCTTCAGGCCCGAAGGGCTTGATTAATATTTAGATTAGCAGCTTTAATTTAAATTTCAATCTGCAAATAAAAATCTGCGTGTAAGATGCTCAAGAGTCCATCCCCCGCTATGTGCAAGCCTATTTTAGGCTTCTACATAGCGGGGGATGGGCGAAGCCCAGAAAAGAGGAGGCGATTGCTCATGATGCCTCAATTTTAAATATTTAAATTGTAGTTCCATCTAGCAAGAGAAGTACATATGATGTAATTTGCACTATTAAAAGCTTTAAATTACTGAGAATAAAATGGATTTTCTAAAAAATAATTTTATACGAGTTCCTATATTGTTATACCTAGTTGGTTTTGTTGTACATAACTCATATTTGGCAAGTTATGGTAGTTATGAATTTGAGCTTGTAGAAGCTAGGTATATGCTTACTGGATTTGGTTCAGTTTTTATTTTTACATCAATGTTCCTGTTTGTGTTTTATAGAACGAATATCTCAGATGTTTCTAAAAGTTATGAGCCCAAAATTTTGTTCCCCTGGTTACTGAGAATTTCATCGATACCAGCAGGAATATACAGTATTTTGCATAGTGCTGATTTTTTAGAATTACCTTTCTCAGCATTTGGCGCTTACATGAATTTTGGTATTTATATCTTCTATAGTAGTTTTTCTTTGTTAGCTATAGAGGTCATAAGAGGAAAGCGGTTTCAGTCAAAGTTGCTTAAGATATTAATCTATATAATTACAATCCCTTTTATAGCTCTTCTTTTCTTTGCAAGCAGTGAGAGTGAATTATTGAGTCAGTACTCAAAGTTTACTTTGTATTTTTTCTTAGGTGCTTATGGTATAGCGATTTCTCAAGATGATGAAAAAAAGGGTGTGCAGCTTAATCATTTAGATCTGGACTCAGATCCGAATCATGAAAAATATTTTTCTCTAATGTTTGCTCTTCTTTGCTTGGGATATGGCCTTTTTCAATTTATTTCTATTTATTCGAATCATATTTACCCTTATATACCAACTGCTTTGGGTGGCTCAAAAGTAATTAATGCAACACTTTATCTAGCTGACTCAAAAGCTAAAGTTAAAATTATTCAAGAAGGTCATAATTGGTTTCTAATATACAATGAAAAAACTTCTACCATTGAGAAAATTAAATCATCAGAAATTTTAAAAGTTAAATATCATATGGATAAGCTTCCTAAGCTTTTAAAATAAAATATTAATTAGTAAAAGTAATTTTAGGTGTTATCCAATGCTTCACCATAATGTTCTAGAATAGCTTCTGCTAATCCATTCTCAATACAATACAAGTAAGCAGTAGGCACTTCTAAAATATCAGCAAGTGCTTTTACTGTTTTAAAGTCTGGTGCGTGTACGCCTTTTTCGTATTGGTTCATTCTTGCCGATGCCGCAAACTCATCCATGCCAGCTAAAATCCCTAACTGTTTTTGTGATAGCCCTTTGGCTTTTCTAGCCTTTTTTAAGCGCTTTGGAAATGGTGATTCGTCATTAGTTTTCATTATTTATAGTTCTTAGCTTGAAAACTAAGAGTTTCTTAGCTTTAATGAATGTTTGATACTAAGGAATGCTTAGCTTTTAATTTGACATGCCAAATTGGGTTTGGAGGAATGAATATGCTTGAAACGTTTGTGTGTGTATTGGTCGGGGCTATCTACTTGCTGGTAAGTATATTTACAAGTGATGAGCAGTTGTCGAACGAAAACGAGCAACTAGATCAATTGAATGATGGTATGGGCAATATTATCGCTGATGGTGAATTTATGTCGCGTGAAGAAGCTGAAGATGCACAATCACGTGGAGAGCTTTACGACACCTATTACTAGTAATAGTTAGGCATGCCTAACTTTAAAGAATAGGGTAGTGAGCAAAATTAGGCATGCCTAATTTCAGGAGTAATGTAATGCTACTTTTAGATCTATACAAAAATGTTGAGCTAAGGCCATTTATACCTGTAGTAGCTGAGTTTCAAAGCCGCCTAGCTGGTATCGAAGCTGAATGTGAGCCATTAGGACTATCATTTGAAAAAGAAGTGCAGTCAGAGCAGGAAATCTTTTTTGCTTTGATTTCTCAGAAAGCACTGGCTTTCGATATAACAAATGAAATAGGTGAGGTTTGGGATATTAGGTTAGAGTCTTTCAGTCATTTCAAATCTCGAAGCAAAAAAATCACTTTCCCCTTCATGGGCTGTAATGAGCAGAAGCAACAAAGTATTAGTGAGTGGACTATTGCTTTGTGTAATTGGGAAGGATCTTTTCTATACTCAAGTGCAAAGCATTAGCTGAGATTGCAGTTATGACATTATACGAATGGTTTCAAATGTGGATTTTAATGGTGTTAGCGATTCGCGCTACTCGACGCTACGACAAGCTGAAAAATGACCTTTTCACAGCAATTAAAGAAGGCAGGATTTAAACATGGCTCCTGTACTCGCTGGTTGCGCTCTGATTCTAAGTCTTGTGATCTTCTTCGCTACTTTGTTTTATCTTAAATGTAAGTGATATTACGTAGACCTCTCCAAAAGCCTACTTAAAAAGATTATCAAGAAAATTTTTTTGTAGGCCTTTTTACTAGCTAACTCCAAATCTAAAAAATAATACATATAAAAATCAGTTATTTAATTTTATTGATAACTAAATTAAGTTACTTTTCCTCTAAACTGTTAAAAACCCCCCGAAAGTTACCCCTGTTTTTCAAGGACAAGCTTCTTACCACTTAATTACCATTGTCGCTCAACTAATTAATAATGTGTTGAGCTAATAATTGAGCTCAACGCTTACGCTTTGAGGTCAATAATAATGGAAAAGGTATTTTATCGTTCAGAAGAAGTAGCCGACTTACTTTTTATCAGCAAACAAGCTCTTTTTAATCAAATCTCTAAGAACAAACAAGGCTGTGGAAATTACCCATTACCACCGCATATTAAAATTGGCGCTCGATTACTTTTCCCTGTTGAAGATTTTCACAACTGGTTAGCTTCTCAACCAAGAAACAAGTAACGCTAGCTATGGCGCATTTTGAATGCAAAATGACTCATGTCAATTTGAAATCAGATATGTTTTCAATGGTGTGGCCTGTGTTTGCATTAGACGGCAAGTCTAAAGGTGTTTTGGATTTTTCATATAAAGGCGTATCGATAAAAATCGTTCCAAGCGTCCTGGGTCGAGCAACCATCAAAGATAAAGAAATACTCATTTATTGCTTAAGCCATATCATGGCTGCAAAAAATGCTAAGTTAGAGCTTAGTAACACGGTTCGCTTCAACACCTATGATCTCCTAAAGGCTACAGGGAGAGGAACATCAGGAAAAGAGTATAAACTTGTTGAAAAGGCTTTATATCGACTCGCAGGAACTTTAATCACTACTGATTATAAGTTTAATGGCCGAAGATTTTTGGAAAGTATGGGCCTCATCGAAGGCTTTAAGTTAATCGAAGGTAGTGGTTTAAGTTGTTGGCAAGTAACACTGCCCGATTGGCTCATTGAGACGGTTGATGACAATGATGTATTAACATTACATGAAGATTACTTTCAATTATCCAAACCATTTGATCGCAGACTTTATGAAGTCTGCCGGAAGCGCTGTGGTAGACCTTCTAAGCAAGTTATCAAGTTAGATAATTTACGAGAAAGGATCGGTGTAAGACTACCGCTATCAGCCTTAAAGAACCGTATCCAAAAACTAAAAAAAATTTTAGATTATCGACTTAGGGTTGAGAGCGATAACGTACTCATTTTTCGCGATAATGAAAGTGGCAGAAGGCAGCTTGCAAAGTTTGAAATTGCACGTTTACGAAAAGGGTAACAGCCAGATAAGTGTCGTACTTTTGATTTTGGATAGTATCGTACTTTTGATCTAAATCATCGTACTTTTAGTTTTTCTCAGTCGTACTTTTGAATTTTTTTCTCTTCTGGAAGCGCTGTAGTTACAACATACTTGAAGTTCTAAATGGAGGGAACCGTGAAACGTATTTTAAATATAGAAATAAACACAATCATAATTTAAGTGTTTTTTTGTAATATCGGTTCATTAGCCACTACTGATAAAAAAATCTTTTTTTATCAAAGAATAGAATTTCTAGAATCAGAGCGTCAAACTGCAAATAAAGAGACTAATTGAGTGAAAAAAGAGCGCCTATATTGATCTTTGAATTGGTATGCTGTTAATATCTGCATCCTGGGTATATAAAATTTTATATTTATTTTATTGCTTAGGACGATAGTTCCGACTAATTTTAGTACTGGACGATAAAAGGATAAACTATGTACATTCTATACACATTGATTGCTTTCATTGGCTTAACTATTGCCTTGAACCAAGCTTTTTCTATTTTTTCGGATAGCAAACAAAGAAATAAAATGAAAAAAGTCGAAAGTAAATTAGGTAAGGCTGGAGTTACACCTTCTGGATCAACCTTATCTCATGGTATGTATATAGACCAAGATAGCGGTGAGCTGGTTGCTGACCAAAAACCGTCAGCTGTATGGTATAAGCGTCTAATATAAAAATAAAATAGAATTTTGATGTAGCAAAGCTCACCTTGGGTGAGCTTTTTTGTATTTAGGAATTATTAATAAATGGATTACACTCATATAGGCTGGATTCCCTGCATTAACGGCCATTTGGATTATGGGTTAATGTCACCAGGCATTTCTGGAAGTTTTACAAATAAGAAACTACAAGATCCCAAAACTACTAAAATAAATTATGGTTTTTTGAAGCAGTATGACCATCATGCTCGCAGAATAATATTGCAGTCAAAGTTAGATTGGAAAGATTCTAATACTAAAGGTTGTGATGGTCGGTTTAGAGTAATAGTTGTTGCTGAAACTAATGAATCAGAAAACTTAGATGAAAGAAACTTACAAGGTAAGTTATTTATTTATCCTTTGGCTCAAGAACCAAAATTAACGAAGGATGGAGAGAGTTCTCTCCCTTGGTTTGAACACATTCATAAAGCAAAGCCTTTGCATAAAAAAATTTCCAGTAAGTTAACACCAGCTGAGTGGGAAGGTATTCAAACAGACTTGAATCGACATTATAATTCTGTCGTTAAAAATCTATCAAAAAACTTTGATAAATATATTGAACAGCATTTTTATGAAATCAGTTTTAGTGTAGATCCTCGCGGTTTCACAAAGTTAAAGTTAACTAATTCTCTATCTAAAGTAGCTGAGAATAAAGCGTATTTAGCAATACGACAGGCTTTTTATTATATAAAGTACTCTTTGCACTCTCATAAACATCATTATATTGAAGAAGACTCTTTAACCACAATAGTTCCCTATGAAGCGGAATCTCCAGATGCTGTGGGTTTAAAGTTGTTAGGTCAGCTTAAACGAGAGTTAACAAGTATTAAGAGAACTTACTCTAGCGGCGGTCAAAAAGCTTTTGGTGAAGAGCAAGGGATTATTTCATATATGAACTCTTTATGCGCATCACTTAAATCGGCTAGATATTTAAAGCCATCTACTTACAATAGGGAAAAAGAGTATTTAAATTCGCTGTCTAATTCGTTTTATGTCCAATCAGGCAAACGAGATAGAAGAGATAAGAGCGAGTCTGATATTAGATCAAATTATAGAACATATGTCGCTTGGGCGTTTTCTTTAGTGAGTATTTTATGGCTTGTAGTTATAAAGGGATTTGTTAAATATCCAGATACAACTAAGTTTGAAGTTCCAGGTGGGTTGCCTTTGCAGCTAATTTTAGTAGTTGTATTTTTGCTTTGCTCCGTTTATTTGTACGTTAACCTTGTTAAGCGAAAAGTTGAAAATACACTTAATACTGAAGGGCTTATTGCTTGGGTAGAAAAAAATTATATCGTTGAAGATAAAAAGTTTCGTCGTAATCAGCTAGTGCGTATATTCAAAGCTGTAGCTACGGTTATTGCTACTGTACTAGTGATTGTTGCTTTAGATTATGCTGTCAGTCATTAAGCTTGTAGTGTCAGCTAATAGCTCTAGAGCTATTGGCTGACACTTCCCAATTTTAACTTAGCAATGTGCTCATAATCTCAACTTTTTGTTCCCTAGTTAAGCTTGCTAACAGACTTTTCATTTCACTGATTTTATTTTCTGGCTCTCGTTCAATCAAACCAGCATATTTGGCTATTGTTTCTGTTACTTTTTCTGCGGGCTCTTTAAGCTCCTCAGCGGTTAAAATTAAATAGCCAGCAGTTACATCACTTTTATCTGTAATATGGTTTAGAAGGCGTTTCAGGAGGTACCCTGATACTCCGCTACTCTCAGCCATTGATGTAAATGTTCGACGCAAATCATGCGAAGTGATTTTTACTCCTGCAATTTGGCATACATGTTTCAACGTTTTTTTAGGATCAGTGAGGTAGCCCTTTTTACTATCTGCCCCAAACACATAGTCAGATACTTTATATTCTTTACGTCGATTAAATATCTCAGCTAATCGATCTGTAATAGGGAACTCGACATC
The DNA here is from genome assembly GCF_014163635.1 of Pseudoalteromonas sp. SR44-8. NCBI lineage: Bacteria > Pseudomonadati > Pseudomonadota > Gammaproteobacteria > Alteromonadales > Pseudoalteromonadaceae > Pseudoalteromonas > Pseudoalteromonas sp. SR44-8. The sequence continues at coordinate 6,284 of NZ_JACJDS010000029.1, read as the reverse complement.
TAAGCCATTTTTTGTATCTTCTAAAATGAATATCTTATCTTCAAGGTGTACTTGTGACCATGGGAGTTGCAGTAGCTCAGACCTTCTCAGGCCTGAAAAGGTTAAAAACTCCAGATAATCACAAAAACCGACACGACTATTTTGACGATATTTAGCAGCTTCATTTCTAACTTCATATAATGCGTCTATGAATGGTTTTAGTTGTGAACGACGTAGTCTTGTTGTTTTACGCTTTACATTATTCCAGCTTCGTTTTTCAGAAAGTGTATCTACAGGGTTTTCTGGAAATAATGAGCGACCTTCTGAAGACTTGTATTCAGCTTTAGCAAAGTTAAATAAAGCACGCATTAGGCGCATGGTATAATTTGCTTGAGCAGGGCTTCTTGAGGTTATTTCTCGCTGGCGCTTTAAAATCATTGTTTGATTAATATCGGCTAGGCGCTTGTTATGCCAATCCGATAGATAGCAATCTATTTTTTGTTGATAACCTCTTTCAGTTATAGGCTTAAGATCTCTAGATTCGATGTATGAATCAAAGGCTTCTTTCAAGGTAATTGAAGCCGCTCTAAATTGGCGCTTAAGGTCGTTAGGGTTTATGCCCTCTGCGATATCTGCCATTACTTTACGAGCCATTCGCCTTGCATCATCAAGTGCAATTGATGGAAAGTAACCAAGGGTGACATTAATCGGGGTGTCTCGCCCTGGTATCTTTTTATAAACTCTAAATGATTTTTTACCAGCTAAGCTCACATCTAAAATGAGTCCTGACAATAGATTGTCATAATAGCGAGTGCGTTTACCGTTTGATTCGATCTTTTCAAGCGACAATTCTGTGAAGCGAAATTTTGTGTCTGACATATGGTGCTACCTCTGTGCTACTTTGAACGTAAAATTTAACGTTCTGAAATACATAATGATTTATGCATCAGAGGTAGGGTTTATTCAATAACCCTATGATATAGCTATGAAAATTAGTAAATAGTTATATCAAAAAGTAACTCGTAGTAAGTTCTTGTTTTGCAACTCATAATCGTTAGGTCCCCAGTTCGAGTCTGGGAGGGGCCACCACTTTTACACGCTTTCCAAGTAAATACCTAATAAACAAAATTACTCAGTTGTTCGTTTTATCAATACGATATTTACGCTTTGTTATTAAATAACAATCCTGAACTTGTATTACCTGCAGATGTAAATAAGCTATTGACTAAGGTTGAGACATTTTTTCTAACCGTTAACTGTATAAAACTTAATTCATCATCTAATTGCTTATTTAGCTCCGTTAATTGCTGTTGTTGCTGTGTTTTAGATAATGTTTCGTCATTTTTTACCGTTTTTATTTTATTCTGTAGTTGATCTATGTTCTTTAGAGTTTGTTCCTGCGAAGTTTCCTCAGGCTGTTTGGTTTCATCATCTTCTTTACTGTCAGTGTTCGCAATATTTCTGTTTTCAGAAGTGCTTGTTTTATCATTCTAAGACTTTACATCTACGTTGCTTGTAGTCGATTGTGTATTTAAATTATTTTGCTTTATATTATGTGATTCAATTTGTATTTGTGGATGAAAAGCATTCAACTTCATAAAGTCCTCTACGTGATAAAAAATTGACTGATTTTAGTTCAGGTCTGAATAAATATTTTTATGCACTTTTCGTTCCAAAAATAGGGTCTGTATTTTTAAGATTAAATATTACTAATTAAAGGTTATGTTAATGGCATTTAATGCTATTTCCTTAAAGGTGTGATAATTTGCCTCAATATTTTGGATACTTTTTTGTAAAAAATATTCTCATCAGTTTAGCTGTTGACAAACAAGCTGTTTGTTTTAAAAGTTCTCGAAGAATTACTCCTTGCTGTAATTCTGTAAGATTGATTGCGGTGTTGTAAAATAACAACTAACCTTAAGATAAAAGATTGGGGAGGTTTAATTAGTGAATGATAAATCAATGGAATGCGATAGAGTGTTGTGTAGCAATTGCACGGATGAAGAAAGCCTTGGTTTTGATTTTACAATGGCATTTCAACCAATTATAAATTGCCAAACTAACTCTATTTTTGGTTATGAGGCACTTGTTCGTGGTTTAAATAATGAATCTGCGTATTCAGTTATTTCTAAAGTGAATGATGCTAATCGTTATACTTTTGACCAGCTATGTCGCATTAAGGCAATTGCATTAGCCGCAAAACTAGGCGTTGATTCGATGTTAAGCATTAATTTCTTACCTAATGCTATTTATAAGCCAGAACGCTGTATTCGTACTACATTAGAAGCCGCTAAAAAATATAATTTTCCTACTCAACGTATTATGTTTGAGTTTACTGAAGTTGAGAAAATAGAAGATAGTGCTCATATAAAGCGAGTGGTTGAGTATTACCAGTCGTTAGGTTTTACAACAGCCACGGATGATTTTGGATCTGGTTATTCAGGACTTAATTTATTAGCCGATTTTCAGACTGATATTATTAAGTTAGATATGGAGCTTATTCGCAATATAGATTCAGATAAAGTACGCCAAGCAATTGTGACCCATAGCTTAAATATGTTTCGTGATCTAAATATCACTCCGCTAGCTGAAGGGATAGAGACTCTTCAGGAATATACTTGGCTAAAAGCAGCGGGCATAGAATTAATGCAAGGCTATTTATTTGCAAAACCAGGTTTTGAGAGTTTACCAACGATTGATTTTAATGACTATTGATTACTCTTTGGTAACGCGAGCGATAACAATGCTGCTAGGGCAATAAAGCAGCTTGAGATCCACAAGCAAGCTTCTAGCCCGTGTTGTTGATATACCCAGCCCGAAAGCACTGTGCCTAATAATCTGCCCATGGCATTTGCCATATAGTAAAAGCCCACATCAAGTGACACGCCATCACTATCAGCAAGGCTTACAATTAAATAGCTATGCAATGATGAGTTAATCGCAAACACCGCACCAAATATCAGTAAACCGATAATAACGGATGCTTGTATATAAAAGTCAAAATGCAGAGCTAAGGCAATAATGGCCGGTATAGCTGTTAAGTAACTGGCCCATAAAAAAGCGCTACGGCCACAGGGCACCTGAACTGATTTTTTTCCTGTACTCATTATGTTTGTAATATAAGGCGCAAAAGACTGCACTATGCCATAACCAATAATCCAGCATGCCATAAAGCCGCCAACCCACCAGTGATCCCAGGCAAATGTAGCCGCTAAAAATACCGGTAGCGCCACAACAAACCAAACATCTCTGGCGGCAAATAAAAATAGTCGTGCCGCAGAAAGTACATTAATTGCTTTGCTCTTAGAGAATAGCTCACTAAATTTGGCTTTATTTTTAGCTTTGCCTAAATCTTCTTTTAATGCGAATACACTAAATAGCCAAACCATAGTGAGCATGCAGATCATGATTAGCATTGCGCCATGAAACTCTAGCAAAGTCAGCAGTACACCACCTAAAAAGAAGCCAACACCTTTTAACGCATTTTTAGAACCCGTTAAAATAGCCACCCATTTGAAAAGCTGGCCTTGCGCGTCTTTTGGTACTAGTAACTTAATAGCGCTTTTGGCGCTCATTTTATTCAGATCTTTTGCGATCCCTGAAAGCGCCTGCGCAGCCATCACATAAATTACGGTGAGTGTATCTACAGGTGCCATAAGCATTGCCAAAGACACAATTTGTAATGCTAAGCCAATGTTCATGGTTTTATTCAGGCCGAATCGAGCTCCCAGCCATCCGCCCACTAAATTGGTGATCACACCAAAAATTTCATAAAACAAAAACAACATAGCAATACTAAGTGGGCTGTAACCTAATTGATAAAAATACAGCACCACGAGCATCCGCAATGCGCCATCAGTTAAAGTAAATGCCCAGTAATTACCGGTAATGATCAAATATTGTTTTATTTGTGGGGAGAGTGCTGTGAATCGATCCACGGTTAATTATTCCTTGTCAGCTAGACCAACTTTACGTACCAGTTCCGCAGTTCGGTTCGCGTAGCCCCATTCATTGTCGTACCACACATAAAGTTTTACTTGAGTGTCGTTGATCACCATGGTTGATAGCGCATCAATGATGCTGGAACGAGGATCGGTTTTGTAGTCAATAGATACCAGTGGGCGTTCTTCGTAGCCCATAATGCCTTTTAGTTCATTTTCAGCAGCATCCTTAAGTAATTTATTTACTTCAGCAACGGTTGTACCGCGCTCAAGTTCAAATACACAGTCAGTAATTGATGCGTTAGTTAGCGGTACGCGAATAGCATGGCCATTTAGTTTACCTTTTAACTCTGGAAATATATGCGTTATTGCAGTAGCTGAACCAGTTGTAGTGGGGATCAAACTTGTGCCACATGAACGTGCACGGCGTAAGTCTTTATGCGGTGCATCAATAATTGTTTGGGTGTTGGTTATGTCATGAATGGTGGTGATTGAGCCATGCTTGATGCCAATCTTTTCATGAATAACTTTTACTACTGGTGCTAAGCAGTTAGTTGTGCATGATGCAGCTGTAATGATTGGGTAAATCTCTTTATTATAAAGGTGGTCGTTTACACCTATTACTACATTTAAAATACCCTCTTCTTTTACTGGTGCTGTAACAACAACGCGTTTTACACCTTGATCTAGGTAAGCTTGCAGTAGTGCCTTGGTTTTAATTTTACCCGACGCTTCAATAACGACATCACAGTTTGACCAATCAGTCTGTTCTGTTTTAGTGTTTTGCGTAAAAGCAATTGTTTTACCATTAATTATAATAGTATTTTCAGTATGACTTGCTTCGTGATGCCATTTACCGTGTACTGAATCAAACGTCATTAAATGAGCGAATGTTTCAGCATTACCGCCTGGATCGTTAATATGGACAATTTCTATATCATGCCAATCAAATGCTGCGCGCATTGATAATCGGCCCATACGGCCAAAACCATTTATACCTACTTTTACTGTCATAATTACATCCTGATTAATTGTTGGGTTGTAAGTGCGGTAAAGCTAGCGCTTCATTACGTTAGCCAATGTTAAATTGTGCTGTGTTTATTAAAGTTATCGTTAACTGCAAAAGCTCACTTTATTAGGTCGTTTATGCATAGTCGCTAATCGCTTAAGGCTGTTGATGATCAGATGGAGATTACTTTCAGTGGTTGTACTAATAATCGTCTTGCTCCATTGTGGCAATCTTGGATTAATTTGGTAAAACACCCATTGTCCGTGCTTTCTATCTGTAATGATGCCGGCTTTCTTTAATACGGCTAAGTTACGCGATACCTTTGGTTGGCTTTGCTCTTGCAGTGCTACCATTAATTCGCAAACACATAACTCGCCATAGTAGTTGGTTAACATTAAAGTTTTTAATCGGATCTGATCAGTTAAGCATTTATAAAATATGCTTGGATCTATCGATAACTCGTTATCTTGATCTGAGATGGTACTACTACATAGTGGCACATACTGATGTGATTGCAGGTTATTAATATTACCGTGTACGTCAATAAACATATCCAGTCGTTTATCAAGTTCATAGAGGGTTGCGACAAAGGGCTCTAAACCTACCATTACTTTTGGATCTGCAATATCCCACGCAAGTTGCAACAGTGCGCCTTTATAAGCTCTGCATTCATTGTTTGCTCTTTCACATAGCGTAATAACATAATCAAAAGTCTTATCTGTAAACTCAGCTATATGTTTTGCGCTGAGCTCAGTTATCGGCAAGTTAAACTTTTGCAAACAATTAATTGTTCTAGGATCAATATCTTTAGGAGCGATCCCAGCACTATAAACATCAAAAATCTCTCCCCCTTTATTTCTCAGTAATACTTCTGCCATTTGTGAACGGGCTGAATTCTCAGTGCACAGAAAGAGCACACTTTGCTTTGAGCTATTACTTTGGGACATGTAAATTAAATATTCTGACTGACAATATCCATTAAGTGTATATATGAAATTTCATATGTACAATACTAGTGTTATTAATATCAACGTATATGAATGTGAAACCCTATTTTAGAAGGATTGAACAATAGCGATTATCTATTTTTTAGATGTGTTTTTAAGCATCTTGGCTAAAAAGCAAGCGTAAGGCATGTTTTTTATAGTTTTCTTTAAAAAACGCTTGCGTAAAATTCGCCGCGCCCTATAATGCGACCCACTGAGACGGCAGACAGCAACGCTTAGCGAGGCAAGAGTTAATCAGTTAGTCGAGTAAAACTTAAGTTTAGATTTTTAATAAAGTTTAAAATTAAGTGTTGACAAAAAAATAGGAAAGCGTAATATGCGCAGCCCTAGCGAGATAAAGTTTAACTT